>JAGARS010000041.1 GCA_017622155.1 Peptococcaceae bacterium | reverse complement strand
GCAGCAGGCAATCGTACAGGCAGAAGCAGACAATAGAGCCTCTGTGCAGACACTGGCAAGACGTTATCAGAATAAACTGGATAAATATCAGAAAGAGCAGGAACGCATCGCAGCAATGTGGCAGTATGAAACAGAAGCAAAAGCGAAAGGCTATAAATATGTTGCAGGTACCGATGAAGTAGGTCGCGGTCCGTTAGCAGGGCCGGTAGTAGCTGCTGCGGTAATTCTGCCGGAGGGTATTGACCTGCCGAGAATCAACGATTCCAAAAAGCTGACAGAAAAACAGCGGGAAACTTTGATGGAGAAAATCAAAAAAGAAGCTATTTCCTGGGCAATTATGGAAGTAGATGAACGCATGATTGATGAAGTAAATATTTTAGAAGCAAGTCGTATTGCCATGCAGCAGGCAGTACTGGCTTTACCGAAACCGGCAGATTATGTATTGGTGGATGGCTTAGACAATCCGCAAATTACACTGCCGAATCAGGCAATTGTAAAAGGCGACAGCAAGAGTATTTCCATTGCGGCAGCATCTATCATTGCTAAAGTGTATCGTGATCGCCTGATGAAAATTTACGATAAAGCATATCCGGGGTATGGCTTTGCAGACAACAAAGGTTATCCAACAGAAGAACACATTAAGGCTATCGAAAAGCTGGGACCGTCTCCGGTACACCGCATGTCTTTTGCTCCATTGAGAAAAGATAATTAAGCTGATTGGCAGTTCGAAAAAAATATAAAAAATTTGAAAAAAATACTTGCCAAACAGTGCAAGATTTGATATACTATCAAACGTGCTCAAGAGAAGTTTTGAACACAAGCCGGTGTAGCTCAATTGGCAGAGCAGCTGATTTGTAATCAGCAGGTCGCGGGTTCGAGTCCCATCACCGGCTCTGATGTGGGGGTATAGTTCAGCTGGGAGAGCACCTGCCTTGCAAGCAGGGGGTCAGCAGTTCGATTCTGCTTATCTCCACCATATGCGGAAGTGGCTCAGTGGTAGAGCATCGCCTTGCCAAGGCGAGGGTCGCGAGTTCGAATCTCGTCTTCCGCTCCAGCAAAAAGCAGATTCTTCGGAGTCTGCTTTTTTTATTGTCTGAGTCAATATTCTATGGTAGAATTGATACAGGATTGAGTCGGATTCTATGAAAGATATATGGCAACTGCGAAACGATGAATCAGAACGGAGGAATACCAATGTTTGAATATGAACTGATAAAAGAAGATAAAGATACCGGTGCTCGTGCCGGTGTGTTTCATACACCGCATGGCGACATCCAGACGCCTGTATTCATGCCGGTTGGCACACAGGCTACTGTAAAGACCATGACACCGGAAGAACTGAAAGAATGCAATGCACAGATTATTTTGAGCAATACCTACCATTTGTATCTGCGTCCGGGGCATGAACTGGTAAAAGAAGCCGGCGGGCTGCACAGCTTTATGAACTGGGACAGACCAATTCTCACTGACAGCGGCGGGTTCCAGGTGTTTAGTCTGGGGGATTTGCGCAAAATCAAAGAAGAGGGCGTAGAGTTCCGTTCCCATATTGATGGCTCTAAACATTTGTTCACACCGGAATCTGTTATGGAAATTGAAAATGCACTGGGTGCTGATATTATTATGGCGTTTGATGAGTGTGCGCCATATCCGGCAAGCTTTGACTATGTGCAGAAATCTTCTGACCGTACATTCCGCTGGCTGCAGAGATGTAAAGATGCTCATAAGCGTGAAGACCAGGCTTTGTTTGGAATTATTCAAGGCGGTATGTATAAAGAACTGCGTGAAAAAAGTGCGCGCGATATTACTTCCATTGATCTGCCGGGTTATGCTATTGGCGGCTTAAGTGTAGGGGAGCCTGCAGAGAAAATGTATGAAATGCTGGACTATACCACACCGCTGATGCCAAAAAATAAACCGCGTTATCTGATGGGTGTAGGTGCTCCGGAGAATTTAGTAGAAGGTGTACTGCGCGGTATTGATATGTTTGACTGTGTACTGCCTACCCGTATCGGGCGTAACGGCACCGTATTTACCAAAGAAGGTAAACTGGTAATCCGTAATGCTGAATATGCGCGCGATTTCCGCCCAATGGAAGAAGGGTGCCAGTGTTATGCATGTAGAAATTACAGCAGAGCCTATATCCGTCATCTGATTAAAACAGGTGAAGTGCTGGGCATTCGTCTGACCACCATGCATAATATTCATTTCCTGACCAACCTGATGGCAGAATTGCGTCAGGCGATTCTGGAAGACCGTGTATTAGAATTCAAAGAACAGTTTTATGCAAATCTGAAGAGATAAAAACTGTTTTTTTATAAAATCAATACAAAAAACAGCAAAACCTTTCTGCGGCGTCGAGATTGACATGGACAAATTCGCAGATTGTACAAAGCGTGGTGAACAAAGTTCAACAAAGCTGTACAAATTAAGAATTTGTCCAGGGAACGAGGGTAGCAGAATTGTTTTGCTGTTTTGTTTTTTTAATATTATATTTTACAGATGATGCATAATATTGATACCATGCATTTGAGCTGGAATCAAAAAGAAAGATCCCATAGCTATGCCAAGCAGCAAGGCGATTACAATAGCGATAATTGCCGAAATAATCAGCCCTTTGACAATTACTTTGCTGTTAAATCCAGATGGCTGTTCAGCTT
>JAGARS010000040.1 GCA_017622155.1 Peptococcaceae bacterium | reverse complement strand
TGCTAAGGACTCAGGATTTTTTGTGACTGACAAGGCGGCTTTTGACATTTCGAGCGACGCGTAATTAATGTACGCGAGGCGAGGAAAATCAAAACCAACACAGTCAGGCGCAAAAAAGACAAGTCCCGTTATTTTCCACCGTCGCCTAACACAACATCGCAAACCACCTTTTTCCCATCTCTGTTGGCCAATACACGCAAGGTATCACCTACTTGGCTGCTGTCGATAAGTTCGCTCAAATCATCAAAGCTCTGAATCAAGGTATCGTTTACTTTATAGATGATATCGCCTGCGCGGAGTCCTGCTCGTTTGGCAGGGCTGTTTTCCGCCACTTCGTAAATCATTATTCCCATTGGGATTTCATAGCGTTCAGCGGTTTCTTCATCCACCTGATACTGGCTGTCGATGGTAACACCCATGTATGGACGGCTCACGTGTCCCTGGGTAATTAATTGCTCTACCAGCGGTTTCACTTCGTCAATGGAGAGGGCAAAACCCATACCTTCTGCATTGGATGCTACCAGTTTGGCACTGTTGATACCGATTACTTCACCACGGCCGTTTACCAGAGCACCTCCGCTGTTGCCGCTATTGATAGCTGCATTGGTTTGAATCAGTGTCATTTCATCGGTATAGTCGGACAACTGACGGTTCAAACCGCTTACGATACCGTCTGTGACGGTATTATCATATCCAAGCGGATTGCCGATAGCGACTACCAGTTCGCCAATTTGCAGCTCCGAGGAGTTACCAAATTCTGCAGCAGGCAATTTGCGGCCGGCATCTATTTTCAGCACAGCCAAATCGCTGGCTTCGTCAGCACCGATGATAACTGCTTCGTATTCCTGTTCATCGGAAAGTGTTACCACTACCGATGTGGCATCTTCTATCACATGATAGTTGGTAATGATATAACCATCTTCGCTGTAGATGACACCGCTTCCGCTGCCCAGCTCCATGTTGGTAATTTGACGGCCCCAATAACTATAGGTGCCATAGGTATGCACGCCTACTACCGACGGCATTACTTTTTTTGCGATAGCAATTACAGGGGAAATTTCACTCTGATTGCCTACCAGCTGTATGGCAGTATCACGATCTGTATCTGACTGTGTATAGTTCATTTCTTCATATTTGCTTTGTGCGATATTTGCGCCTACTACACCACCAATACTGCCGCCCACAATGGAGCAGATAAGGCCGGTGGCTACAATGACAGCAAACCCGTTTTTCTTTGGCTTTTTGGCAGCTGCTGCATGATTGGCTATATGTTCTTCTGTATGCAGACTGCCTTTGTACACGGCATCTTCCATTCGCGCTTTGGCTTTCTCTGCTTCTGTTACTGTGCTCTGCTGCATTTCTTCACGGAACACGCCATCCAGAATTTCTTCTTGTGTATGATTTGTTCTATAGGTTGTGGTATCGTTTATATCTTCTTTCCAGGACATTTTTATTCTCCTTTCGATTTCGTTCTTCTGTTTACATCATACCCGTTTTTGGGTTAAATAACACAATTGTTATTATACACATTTTTTTGATGAAATGGTTATCAAGTTTTTAAGGAATTGTCAAGATTTTAATACAGCAGATTCGTTTGTGAAATTGGATGAGTGTTAAAAAAGTATAGCCATAAAAAGTTCTGTCACAATTTACATTGACGAACGGCGCAAAAGGCTCTAAAATGAATAACTGGAGACATACGACAGTGTATCTGTGCGAGCAGTATAGCAGATGCACTGTGCAAGATATATGATGAAGGGGATTGTATTATGGAAAATTTAGATTTTAACCGTATTCACCGGTTCCGTTATGATGATTTAAAAATCCTGCTGGATGTAAACAGCGGCTCTGTACATGTTATCGACCAGCCAACATGGGACTTCTTTGATTATCTTGCGGTAAACCCGATGGAAACCGCATTTTCTCTGATGATGGATCAGTATGGCTATGCAGAAGCGGAAGCAGTGCTGGATGAAATCAGCAATCTGATGATGGCAGGTCAGCTGTTTACCGATGACCGTGAACTGCAGGGCTTTACACCGCATACCGAGCCAATCGTAAAGGCAATCTGTCTGCATATGGCACACGATTGCAACCTGCGCTGCGGGTATTGTTTTGCCGACAGCGGTGCTTATCACGGCCAGCGTTCTCTGATGAGTCTGGAAACCGGTAAAAAAGCTTTGGACTTTTTAATCAAAGCCTCCAAACACCGCCAGCATATCGAAGTGGACTTCTTTGGCGGTGAGCCGCTGCTGAACTTTGACGTATGCAGAGAACTGGTGAAATACGGTAAAGAACAGGGCGCAATTCACAACAAAATTTTCAAATTCACCATGACCACCAATGGTGTCCTGTTGACAAAAGAAGTGCAGGATTTCCTGAACGAAGAAGGTATCAGTGCTGTATTGAGTCTGGATGGCCGTAAAGCCACCAACGACAATATGCGCAAGTTCCCGAATGGGGAAGGCTCTTATGATTTAATCGTGAAAAAATTCCAGGAGTTTGTAGCCAACCGCAACGGTGAAGAATACTATCTGCGCGGCACCTATACCCACCACAATACCGACTTTGCTGCCGATGTGGCACATATGGTGGATTTGGGTTTCCGTGAATTATCTATGGAACCGGTGGTAGCACCTGCTGAATTTGACTATGCGTTAACTGACGAAGATGTATTTGCTGCATGCAGAGAATACGAAAAGCTGGGTAAGCATTATCTGGAACAGTACAAAAAAGGCGACCCGTACAACTTCTTCCACTTCAATGTAGATTTGACAGGCGGCCCTTGCCTGCCAAAACGTTTAAGCGGCTGCGGTGCAGGGCATGACTATCTGGCAATCAGTCCGGAAGGGGATTTGTATCCTTGCCATCAGTTCGTAGGGGAAGAGGCTTACAAAGTAGGTACCGTGGATACCGGTATTGTAAATTATGATTTGTGCCGTGATTTCCAACAGGCAAATGTACTGAGCAAAGAAGCTTGTATGAAATGCTGGGCAAGATTTTACTGCAGCGGTGGATGCCATGCCAATAATATTCGCTATGGCGGAGATTTGCACATACCATACAGCAAAGGCTGCACACTGCAGAAAAAACGTCTGGAAACAGCGATTGGCGTACAGGTGAAAAAAGCGCTGTACGATATGGAACAGGCAGAAAAAGCAGCGGAATAAAAACAGAATATATATGCTTTTATACAAAAGAGCAACGGCAGTTAATTATTTTTCTTTCCCTCAGCGCTTCGGACATTCTCTTGGCTGTCCACCCCGATTCGGAAGGCGAAAAAAATTAATCTGCAGTTGCTCTTTCTGTTTGTATCGTTTTTTTATTTAGATATTATTTATTTTTCATTTTTTGTTCCTGTCTTCTTCGTGTCCGTCTTCTTTGGAGCAGATTTTTTGTCTGCCGGTTTTGCGGCAGGTTTTTTACCGCTATCTTTTTTAGCAGAAGTTTTCTTTTTATCCGTCGGTTTTTTATCGGCGGATTTTTTCTTGCGATTTGGATCTTTGTAATATTCTTTGGTGGCACCGGAAAGGATTTTGCCTTTTACCAGGTGCACCGGTTTCACTTCAATTTCAAAGTCACGCTGATAGATACGCAGTGCAGCCAGCTCTTTTGGATTTACCAGACTGTAGCACTGTCCTGTCCTTTCACCGCGGGCGGTACGGCCGGAGCGATGAATATATTCGTTTGGCTCAGCAGGGAAGTCCATATTGATAACATGGGTAATATCGGGAATATCCAGACCTCTTGCCGCCAGGTCGGAGGATACCAGAATTTTAATTTTGCCTCTGCGGAACTCGTCCATAGCTTTTTGCCGTTCTTCTTTGTCTACAATGCCATGCAGACTGTATGTGCGAATTTTATGGTAATTGAGCTTATCCACTAGAAAATCCAGTTCCGGTCCGTCATTCATAAAAATCAGGATGCGTTCTGCTTCTTCATCCAGGGCATGCAGCAGTTTACGCAGGAGTACAAATTTATCCCGCTGTTCACCAATGAGATAAAAATGCTCAATGTTAGGATTCATCTTCACTTCGGCTTTGCTGACAATCTCCACAGGGTCGTGCATATGATTTTTCAGCAGTTCTAATGTATGTGCGCTGGCTGTAGCGGAGAATGCTGCCAGCTGACGGTCGCGCAGCATACTTTTGATGATATTCTGCATGGTTTCCTGATTTGTGTTGTCCAGCAGATTATCCATTTCATCGATGATTACGGTGCGGATGGTTTGACAGTTGATCTTTTTCTTTTTAATCAAATCCAGCACACGCCCCGGGGTCCCTACAATAAGCTGTGGTTTTTCTTTCAGCTTTGTAATCTGGTTGTTGATGTTTGCCTCGCCGATGATGCTCATACATCTGATATCCAGCTCGGCATCTTTGCACAATTGTACTGCCAGACGATAAATCTGCATTACCAGCTCATGGGTTGGTGCCAGAATCAGAGCCTGTACCTGTTTGGCGGTTGGGTCGATCTGCATCAGAATCGGACACAGGTAAGCCAGCGTTTTGCCGCTTCCGGTATGTGCCTGCCCAATAACATCGCGTCCTTCCAGCATGTGAGGAATTACTTGCGCTTGAATATCGGTGGGCTCGGTAATATTCATTTTAGCCAGTGCCTGTGCCAGAGCCTCATGGTTTAACAATGTTTCAAAAGACATCGTATTCACTCCAATTTTTATAAGATTTCTTATTTTGCATTCAAAGTTTTGTGCTTGAACTATAATTTAATTTGTTTTATGCATGATGCAAAGCTATTATACCATGAAGATTCAGAAAAAGACATATTTTATCCGCCGCTTGCATAGAAAAAGTTGATACTACAAAATAACAATTGACTTTAAGACGGATTCCTGCTAGCATTGTAAAGGAATATGTTTATTTTCCGAATGTGTTGTAATTCACCAATCAATGAATAAATATAAGGGGTTGTCATCAATATGGCAGGTTTAGTATTATTAGGCGCTCAGTGGGGCGACGAAGGTAAAGGGAAAATTACAGACTATTTAGCAGAACAGGCTACCACCATTGTGCGTTATCAGGGCGGCAACAACGCCGGCCACACAGTAGTCGTAGGCGATGAAGAATTCAAACTGCGTCTGATTCCATCGGGGATTCTGTATCCTGGCAAAACATGTGTTATCGGCAACGGTGTGGTAGTTGATCCACGTGTTATGCTGAGTGAAATTTCTTATCTGCAGGAAAAAGGAGTAGATACCGGCAATCTGCGTGTAAGTGAACGCGCACATGTAATTATGCCATATCATGTAGCAATCGATACTTACGAAGAAGCTGCAAAAGGCGATCAGAAAATCGGTACTACCAAAAACGGGATTGGCCCATGCTATATGGACAAATACGCACGTGTAGGCATTCGTATTGCCGATTTGATGGATAAAGAAGTATTTGCTGAACGTCTGGCAAGTGTACTGAAATCCAAAAATGATATGATTGTAAAATTATACGGCGGCGAACCATTCGATTTTGATACCATGTACAAAGAATACTGCGATTATGCAGATCAGATTCGTCCATATGTAGCCGATACATCTGTACTGGTAAGTGAAGCACTGGAAAGAAACGAAAATGTGGTATTCGAAGGTGCACAGGGCACTTTGCTGGACATTGACCACGGCACCTATCCATATGTAACCAGTTCTAACCCGATTGCAAGCTACGCATGTGTAGGCGCAGGGGTTGGTCCAACCAATATCAAAAATGTACTGGGGATTATCAAAGCATACACTACACGTGTAGGTGAAGGTCCATTCCCGACAGAACTGTTTGACGAAACAGGCGAAACACTGCAGCGTATCGGTCACGAGTTTGGCACTGTAACAGGTCGTACTCGCCGCTGCGGCTGGATGGATATTGTAATGGTAAATTACGCAATCCGCCTGAGCGGTATCAACGAATTCGCTCTGATGAAGCTGGATGTACTGGATACACTGGAAACCGTGAAAATCTGCACACACTATGAATGCAACGGTGAAAAAGTGATTCACTTCCCAACCAGCCTGAAAAAACTGGCAGAGTGCAAACCGGTATACGAAGAACTGCCAGGCTGGCAGTGTGATACTACCGGCTGTGCAAGCTTTGATGAGCTGCCTGAAAATGCAAAACGCTATGTTGAGCGCATTGAAGCGCTGACAGGTGTACCTGTAAAAATCGTAGCAGTTGGTCCTCGCCGTGACCAGACCATCATTCGCGGCGGTTTATTTGAATAATTTTTTCACACAGACACTTATGCCCTGTATCAGATTTCTTTTGATGCAGGGTTTTTTTATTGCTTGCATATCAGCTGTTTCCCGTTTATAATTCTAGATATATGGGTATAAACCATAGGCTTAATTTGTATACGTATTACCGTAAATGATACTTCAGGAGGATGGGATTTATGGAACAGAAATTTTTTATTTGTGAACATTGTGGAAATATTGTAGCTATGGTAAAACCAAGCGGTGTACCAATTGTCTGCTGCGGCAAAATCATGAAAGAACTGATTCCCGGAACAACAGATGCATCTGTGGAGAAACATGTGCCGGTATACAAAGTAGACAATGGACGTGTAGAAGTCGTAGTAGGCGATGTGATTCATCCTATGGTGGAAGAGCATTTTATTGAATGGATTTCTTTGCAGACAAAACAAGGCAATCAGAGAAAACAGCTGTTTGCCGGTATGGAGCCAAAAGTTTCATTCCTGATTGAAGCAGATGACGAAGTAGAAGCAGTATATGCATATTGCAATCTGCACGGTTTGTGGAAAGCATAATCAATATTATTTGAACATCAAGAGGAGGATATCCTATGAGTATTTCCAGAAGACGATTTATTTCTATGTTAGCCGGCACCGGTGCTGTGGCCGCAGCCACCACGCTGACAGGCTGCCGTCCGGTAAGCGATCCGTCCGGCCAGGGCTGGCTGCCAAATCAATACCGCGATCAGAGCACATTTAAACCGCCTGTACGTGGTCGTGTAGCGTTTTCTCCGGACGACCCTGCACTTGTGCGCGATGACGAAAAATGTATCCTGTGCGGTCAATGTATCGAAGCTTGTGAAAAAGTACAGAGCGTATTTGGCTATTACGAACTGCCTGTATATGATGACTTTATTTGTGTACATTGCGGTCAATGTTCATTGTGGTGCCCGACAGGCTCAATTCATGAGCGCAGCCAGATTGACGAAGTGATTGCCGCTATCAATGATCCGGAATATATTGTAGCAGCACAGCCATCTCCTGCTACGCGTGTAGGGTTGGGTGAAGAATTCGGTATGCCTGCCGGTACCTGGGTAGAAGAAAAACTGGCGACTTCTATGAAAGAAGCAGGGTTCGACTACGCTTTGGATATCAATTTCTCAGCCGATTTGACTATCACCGAAGAAGCTGCCGAACTGGTACATCGTGTAACGACCGGGGGCGTACTGCCGCAGTTTACATCCTGCTGTCCGGCATGGGTAAAATTTGTGGAATACTACTATCCTGAGCTGCTGCCGCACGTATCCAGTGCTCGCTCACCAATTGGCATGCATGGCCCGGTCGTAAAAACATATTTTGCAGAAAAACACAATATTGATCCGGAAAAACTGTTGACAGTCACCTTAACACCTTGTGTTGCCAAAAAATTCGAAATTTCCAGACCGGAATTTGTAAACGGTGCTGTAGCGAAATATCATAATAACGAAAATATCAAAGACAATGATATTATTTTGTGTGCCCGCGAATATGCAGAAATGCTGCGCAGACTGGACATTGACTTTGCTAATCTGCCGGATGGCGAATTTGATCCATTGTGCAGTGAAGGTAGCGGCGGCGCATTGATTTTCGGTAACACTGGCGGCGTAATGGAAGCTGCAGTAAGTACCGCATACTATTATATCACCGGCAATCAGCCGCCGGAACATTTGCTGCATTTTGAAAAAGTACGCGGCCTGGAAGGCATCAAAAAAGCCGATGTGGACATTCCGGGTGTAGGTACTGTGAAAGTGGCGGTAGCGCATGGTTTGCTGAATGCACGTAAATTGTGTGAAGAAGTGAAAAACGGTACCTGCGAGTTTCAGTTTATGGAAGTAATGGCCTGCCCTGGCGGATGTATTTCCGGCGGCGGCCAGCCGCGCACCACAGTGCCGCCTCAGGACTGGGTACGCCAGGCACGTATCGATACCAACTATGCAAAAGATGCTTCCTACGGGCTGCGTAACAGCCACGATAATCCTGAAATTCAGGCATTTTACAATGACTTTGCAGGGGAACCTTTGAGCCATGTGGCACACGAACTGCTGCATACCCATTATTATTCTCGCGGTGATAAGCTGAAACCAAAAGAAGTAGACGCAGACGGAAAATATAAAAAATAAACACATAACGCGTCGTCGCGATACAATGACTTGCTTAGGCGTAATAGGGCTTTCATATTCGTGAGGGAAGCGGTGATGGTATCCGCGACGAACGAAATGGAAGCCTATTACGCCAATAGAATGCTATATAAATACAAAAGAAGGACTCG
>JAGARS010000039.1 GCA_017622155.1 Peptococcaceae bacterium | reverse complement strand
CGTAGACGGCTTTACCGGTGATACAGCGAATATCGAATTTGTGTGTCGCAGCAGTGATATTTTAGAATTGAGAAACAAAAAACTGTATGGGTTTGAATTTCTGAACTTGATGGAACAGGTACAGGAGGAAAGCCACTGTCCGATGACAATCTATCAGGCTTATGTGGAAGATGGCACGCTTTCTGTTATTGTTCAGCCCGATAATCAGTCTTGTGATAGTGATGCGCTATATGCAGCATTGCAGGATGTTATGGCACGGAATGAAATTCCGATGGGCAATCTGTATATGATGGACAAACAGTACTGTGCAACCTTATTTAAATCATTTACCCAGTTTGGACGTACTACACAGACCATCAAGCTTCCTTTGATTATGAAACGCAAACCTTTTGAAGAGTTGGTGAAGAAAATCTATCATGCTGAAATATGATGAGAACGTATATCGTGCAATTTTTGAGCCGGACACAACTAGTCCGGCTTCTACCATACCGGAACGTTTAAGTGCTGTTCATCCGCTGACTGTATATGATAATCTGCCATTTATTTATGAGGATTGCGAAGCAGTGCAGCGTAAAGTCCTTTCTGAGATACTGGAACGTGCTCAGGGAACTGTTTATGCGGATGATCATGGGTTAAACGGAGTGCATACGCTGGAAGCGTGGCGCAGTGTTGCCAAAACATCACTGTATCCGGATTATCAGTCGTATATCGAGCGTGAAATGGATGGCGAAAAAGGTCAGCTCTACAATGCGGAAACAGCATTGTATGTAGCCACCACCGGCAGTACTGGGAATATCAAATATTTTCTGGAAAGCAAAGCCGGAAATGTAGCGAAAGATTTTATGATGACAGTGCGCGGATTGTATTTGCGACATACATTGCCGATTATTGCAAACATGGAGGCAAAAAATCTGACGATCACCAATTACGCACCGGTAGATAATGGCCATGATAAAAATACGCTAACCGTACGTGCTTCAGGGCAGACTGCGCGCAATATTCGCAAACGTACCGGTACTATGAACATTTTATCGGTTGAATTCTGGGAATCTTCCGGTATTACAGCGCATGACCGCGATTATCTGATAGGGGCATATGCGTTGAACGAGGCGATGTTTAGCAAAGTGTGCTGCAATAATTTGATTCATTTTGGGCGCATTCTAGACCGGATTATTGCAGAAGGACAGCAGATGATTAATGATATCCGCAATGGAGAGTTCTCTGTACCGATGCCAGACGATGTGCGAGAAACATTGCGTGCGGAATTTCCGCCCAATCCTGTCCGTGCGGATGTGCTACAGGATATTTACAATCAGAACGGCTGCCTAATTACATGTCCCGATGATGTAGAAGCTATTTGGCCTGAGCTGCAGGCTGCGATGGGCTGGCTGGCTGCATCGGTAGGCAGAGATGCCCGCGAGGTATTGCGTCGTCTGCCCAAAAAGGTGAAATGCCATGATATGGGCTATGGTGCCAGTGAAGGGAAGCTGACTATTCCTATGAAGCTTGGCTCGGCAACGGGGGCCTGTGCACCGTTCAACTGTTTTTATGAATTCCTGCCTGTTGAGCAAGCTGGAGATGTAGAGGCACAGCCGCTTTGCATGTGGGAAGTGGAAAAAGGAAAGTATTACGAGTTGATGATTACTACCTATTCCGGGCTGTATCGCTATAATATGCTGGATGTGGTGAAGGTAGTTGACTTTGTAGGCAAGACACCTGTGGTGCTGTTCTGCGGAAAAAGCAGTGACAAAATTGTGATGGATCGCAAGGTGATTTATGGTTATCAGATTGCGGATGCTGTGCAGGCTGCAGAAAAGGAACTAGATATCGAGTTTGATCTGCTGCAGGCTTTTGGAAATGGTGATGCATTTCATTTGCTGCTAGAGACTAAAACGGAACTGCCGTATGAGAAAGTCAAAACAGTTGTTAATCGCGTAACAGAAAAGTATCTGGGTTGTAAACCGAAAAGCATTTATATGATGGATCATGGTTACAAGAATCGTTTGTTTACTGAACGCACTCGGATTGATAGAGGGGCATGCGGTATTAAGCTGCCAGTAGTAGTAGATAGCGCACCGGAACATGATATTTTACAGATTTTATAAAAATAACAGAAGATGCATATATAAACACGGGAGGGGTAACCCCTCCCGTGTTCGTTTTTTATTTGTTTTAAATAACCGATGCTACGATACTGGCCAGCTCTTTTAATAATGGATGCGGGCTGGTTTCGGGATACAGCGTGGCGTGATAGATTACTTGCTGCGCACCTTCTAACGGGCGTGCAATGTAATGTTTGTTGTCGAACATTTTATCAAATACATGGCGTGGCATCAGCGATACTACATCCATTTCTTTCATCAATAGACGGTGTACTTCGGTGTTGTTAGATACGTACATGGCGCGCTGTGCGTTGTTGCCGGAAGTCTTAAACAGCGGCACGACATTCAGATAGGTAAATGGTCGTTTAGCAATATCAGCCTGCTCAATTACTTCTTTTGCAGCTAGCGAGGAAGCAGTGGACGCGCATGCTACCAAGCGGTCGGTCAGCATAATATTATGATGGAATGTATCAGCGTTATGTTCATTCAACTGCTCCAGGAAAAAGTCTTCGTTGATGCTCAAAAAAGCAATATCACATTTTTTTTCTTTTACAGCTGGAATGATTTCATGATAACTGGCTTCACGAAT
>JAGARS010000007.1 GCA_017622155.1 Peptococcaceae bacterium | reverse complement strand
CTGATCGTTACACGAAAGAAAAACAGCTTCCGTCAACGACCCGAGAAATCTTGACGGAAGCTATTCCAAATAGACTTTAAGGGGCAAAGCCGTTCGGCCTGCTCTCTTTTTTCAAGTATATGATACCATACGCAATACTATGCGTCAAGTGAAAATACATAAATTGGAATAAATACAGAAGGCGGGGATAATTCCCCGCCTTAATTTTTTGTCTTCTTTAGTTTTATACACCGTCAGCTAATCGTTTTAGCACGGACTCAAAATGTTCCGGCAGCGGTGCTTCGAAATACAGTTCTTCGCCGGTGCGCGGGTGCACAAACCCTAATGCGTAGGCGTGCAGTGCCTGGCCGGGGAAGTCGTAATGATTTTTGCGGTTGCCGTACAGCGGATCGCCTACCAATGGATAGCCCAGGTAGGACATATGCACGCGAATCTGATGGGTGCGGCCTGTTTCCAGCCGGCACTCGATAAAGGTATTGCGTGCGAAGCGTTCTTTTACGAAGTAATGGGTACGGGCTTCTTTGCTGTTTTTGAATGTAACGGCCATTTTTTTGCGATCGGTTTCGTGACGGCCGATTGGCGCATCTACAATGCCGGCCGGTTCGCTGATAACACCTTGTACCAGTGCGTAGTAGGCGCGGCGAATGCTGTGCTCTTTCAGCTGGGCAGCCAGGTGCTGATGAGCCAGATCATTTTTAGCAATCATCAGCAGGCCGGAGGTGTCTTTGTCGATACGGTGCACAATGCCCGGGCGCATTTTGCCGTTGATACCGGACAGGTCTTTGCAGTGTGCCAGGAGGCCGTTTACCAGTGTACCGCTGTAATGCCCGTGAGCCGGATGCACTACCAGGCCGATTGGTTTGTTTACTACCAGCAGGTCGCTGTCTTCGTATACGATGTTCAAATCCATTTCTTCCGGCAGAATATCGATTGGCGCTGCTTCCGGAATGTTTACCAGCAGGGTATCGCCGGTTTTTACTTTGTAGTTGGATTTTACGGTTTTGTCGTTCACCAGAATCTGCCCGTCGGTGATGAGCTTTTGCAGATAAGACCGGGATACGCCGTCGGTCTGCGCTGCCAGAAAGCTGTCGATGCGGCTTCCGTTCTGTTCTTCGGTTACTTGCAGTGTAAAGGTATCCACCATTATATATCTTCTCCTTTGATAATTACGAAATAACAAATCAGTGCCAGGCCAACGCAGATACAGATATCGGCGATGTTAAAGATTGGCCAGATGCGAAAATCCAGAAAATCTGTTACGGTGCCCTGCATAAACCGGTCAATAAAATTGCCGATGGCACCGCTTACTACAATCCCCAGGCTGATTGCTGTGAGGGATTTTTTGTTGCGCAGGCTGAAGTACAGATAAATCATGACGCCTACGATGACTGCGGTGAGAATGAGAAACAGTACGCGCTGGTTGGCCAGAATGCCGAATGCCGCGCCGGGGTTTTCGATGTATGTGATATGAAAAATATTTTCAATGACGGGGATAGACTGCCCTTCCACCATAGTGGTGCGAATGAGATGCTTTACTGCCTGATCGGCAATGAGAAGCACTATAAATGGAATAAAAAAATACATATGAGAGACTCCTTATTTTAAGACGTTATAGTTTTCCTGCACCATGAGAATAAAGTCGGCGATAAAATCGCTGATAATAGGCAGATTGAGCATGAGCAGATTCTGCAGAAAAAATACCAGAGCTGCGATGACGACTGCCAGCCCGATGGTGCTGCCCAGGCCTCGTGCGATACCGATGAGAAAGTTGGTCCAGATGAGCTTCCATGGGCGATCCAGATACTGTACATATTCGGCAATGCGTGTTTTTTCCATGGTGCGTGTCAATTCTTCGGTGACTTGCTGCAAGCGATCCAGGTATGCTTCTGAGGGTGGTTCGGCTCGGTTTGGTGTGTCGGCAGGCTGTGTGTCTGCCTGCTGTGTTTGAGTATCGGGTATGGCTGTCATTGTGCAATCACCTCTTGGCAACAAATATCAGAATCAATAATCGTTTTATTATACCATGAAATATGCTGGTATGAAACCTGAAAAAAGAAAAATTTGTACGAAAAGCAGAGGGCTGAAACCCTAATCAGAACGCCTATTCTGATTAAAAAATTACAATTTGGTAACAAACGGTGTTTTGCTTAAAATAGTATTGGATTTTCTATGGAAAGTGGTGTATAGTGGTATAAAGTAGCGTAAAGTGGAGTAAAGTGGAGAATTTTTGAAAATATTTTAAACAGGAGGTGCATCCGGATGTTTTTTGGTGAATATGAGCATACCATTGACGCAAAAGGGCGTGTGATTATCCCGTCTAAACTGCGTGAAGCGTTGGGCGAGCAGTTTATGATTACAAAAGGTCTGGATGGCTGTCTGTTTGTGTATCCGATGGACCAATGGCGCGCATTTGAAGAAAAGCTGCAGGCATTGCCGCTGAATCAGCCGAGTGCCCGTGCATTTGCCCGTTTCTTCTTTTCCGGTGCTATGGAAGGGGAGCTGGACAAGCAGGGGCGTGTGATGGTGCCGCCAAATTTGCGTGAATATGGCAAGCTTTCAAAGGATATTGTGATTGCCGGTGCCGGTACACGGCTTGAAATCTGGGATAAAGATGTGAGAGCACAGTACAATGATGCATGTCAGACTCCTGAAGAAATGGCAGCAAGTATGAGTGATATCGGTTTCTTGATTTAACAGTTATTCGGCAGCTTTTGACGAGAATACGGCAAGTGGTTAGGAAGGTGCGGTATGGAGTTTAAACATATTCCCGTTTTGTTTCATGAGATTATGGATATTATGGCGCCCGAGCCCGGTGAAGTGTTTGTAGACTGCACATTGGGCGGCGGCGGGCACAGCAGAGGGTTTCTGGAACGTATGGGTGCCGATGGCAGGCTGATTGGTATTGATCAGGACACCAACGCGCTCAAGGCGGCGGGAGAAAATCTGGCTGAGTTTGGCGAGCGTGTGACCTATGTGCACAGCAATTACAACAATCTGGACGAAATTTTGAATACTTATGCACCCGATGGTGTAGATGGCATTTTATTTGATATTGGTGTGTCTTCTCATCAGCTTGACGAGAAGGACAGAGGCTTCAGCTATATGCAGGATGCACCGCTGGATATGCGTATGAACCAGAGTCAGAAGTTTAGCGCCTGGGATGTGGTGAATACTTACAGCGAGGACGAGCTGCATCGCATTATCAAAGAATACGGTGAAGAGCGCTGGGCGAAGCGTATCGCACAGTTTATTGTGGAGTTTCGCAAAGAAAAACCGGTGGACACTACCGGTGAGCTGGTGGATATTATCAAGCGGGCGATTCCGAAAGGT
>JAGARS010000038.1 GCA_017622155.1 Peptococcaceae bacterium | reverse complement strand
GCGGCTCTACACAGTTTGCTATGGTACCGCTGAATCTGATGAACAAAAACAAAAAAGCGAACTACATTCAGACCGGCCAATGGGCGAAAAAAGCTTACGCTGAAGCAAAACGCTACGGGGATGTTAAGGTAATCGCTTCTTCCGAAGACACTACCTACACCTACATTCCAAAAGTAAATAAAGAAGATATCGACCCTGAGGCTGACTATGTATACATTACTCTCAACAACACCATTTACGGTACACACTATACCGCAGACAAACTGCCGGATACCGGTGATATTCCTCTGGTAGGGGATATGTCCTCCAACATTCTGGCGGAAGAAATCGACGTTACCAAATTCGGCTTAATCTTTGCCGGTGCACAGAAAAACCTGGGGCCTGCCGGTGTTACTGTGGTAATCATCCGTGAAGACCTGCTGGGCAACGCTATGGACTTCACCCCAACCATGCTGGACTACAAAGTACATGCCGATAACGATTCCCTGTACAACACCCCTCCTACTTATGCTATTTACATCATGGGGCTGGTATTCCAGTGGGTGAAAAAACAAGGCGGCGTTGCAGCAATTCAGAAAATCAACGAACAGAAAGCAAAAATTCTGTACGATTTCTTAGATCAGTCCGAACTGTTCCGCGGCACCGTAGTACCGGAAGACCGTTCTCTGATGAACGTACCATTCGTACTGCCTACCGATGAGCTGAACAAACAGTTTATCAAAGAAGCAGAAGCAAACGGCATGGTAAACCTGAAAGGCCACCGCACCGTAGGCGGCATGAGAGCTAGTATTTACAATGCAATGCCAGTGGAAGGTGTAGAAAAGCTGGTAGCATTTATGAAAGAATTCGAAGCTCGCAACAAATAAAACGCGCTAAATTTCTCCGGAACTGTGTTGTTTTGAAATTCGTTTGCTCGCGTACCATATGTACGCCACACTGCACAAATTTCAAAGCCGCCTTGTTCCAGAAAAATTTATCATCGTTTTCAGATAATACAAATAAAAGAGGCAACAATATTTCTGCAGTGTCGAGATTGACATGGACAGATTTCGCAGATTGTCTAGGATGTGATGGACGGAGTCCAAAAGCGTTAGACAATCAAGAAAATGTCCAGGGAACGAGGGTTTGCAGAAATGATTGTTGCCGATAAATAAAGATATTATTATTTTTCGAGGTGTATTCCCATGTATGAAATTTTAAAATTAAACGCAATCTCCCCTGTAGGGCTGGCAAAACTGCCAAAAGAAGAATTCAAAGTAAGCGACGAATGTGCAAATCCAAACGGCATCATTCTGAGAAGCTATGATATGCATGAAATGGAACTGCCGGACAGCCTGCTGGCAATTGCTCGCGCCGGTGCCGGCACCAACAACATTCCAAAAGACAAATGCTCTGAAAAAGGTATCGTAGTATTCAACACCCCTGGGGCAAATGCCAACGCTGTAAAAGAAATCGTACTGGCAGCGCTCTTGATGAGCTCCCGTAAGCTGATTGACGGTATCGAATGGACCAAAACTCTGAAAGATGATCCGGACTGCGCTGCCAAAGTAGAAAAAGGCAAAAAAGCATTCGTTGGGCCTGAAATTATGGGCAAAACACTGGGGATTATCGGTCTGGGCGCTACCGGTACACTCATTGCCAACGCTGCTATCGGCTTGGGCATGGATGTTATCGGCTATGATCCATTCCTGAATGTAGATACTGCATGGAATATTGACAGCCATGTACACAAAGCATCCAGCGTAGAAGAAGTAGTCGCTGCAAGTAACTACATCACCATGCATGTGCCGCTGACCGATTCCACCAAAAATATGTTCAACGCAGACTTATTTGGTCTGATGAAAAAAGATACGCGCCTGCTGAACTTCTCCCGTGACGGTCTGGTAGATATGGAAGCATTGAAAGATGCCATCGACAACGGCACCATCGCTTACTATGTCACCGACCTGCCAACACCGGAAGTACTGGCACTGGACAAAACCATTGCTGTACCGCACTTAGGCGCATCCACACCGGAAGCAGAAGAAAACTGCGCAGCTATGGCTGCAAAAGAACTGCGTGAATTCCTGAAATACGGCAACATCCGCAATTCTGTCAATTATCCAAACTGCGAAATGCCATACACACCGGGCAAAGCACGCGTATCTATCATGAACAAAAATATTCCGAACATGATCGGGTCTATCGCTGCTGTATTCGCAAAAGAACATCTGAACATTGACAATATGATCAACAAAAGCAAAGGCGACTGGGCTTACACATTAATCGACCTGGATACCCTGGACGGCAAAGGCGACGAACTGCTCTCCGAACTGAATGCCATCGAAGGTGTCGTAAAAACCAGAATCGTAATCGAAAACTAACAGGAGGATTTATTTCATGGCAACTGTACGACCTTTCCGTGCTGTGCGCCCTGCTGCCGACAAAGCAAATGATGTGGCTGCACTGCCTTATGATGTAATGAACTCGGAAGAAGCCCGCCAAATGGTGGTGGGTAAACCATTCTCCTTTTTACACATTGACAAAGCAGAAATCGACCTGCCAAAAGATATTGACGTGCATAGCACACAAGTATACGAAAAAGCCCGCGATACACTGAACCAGATGATTGCCGACGGCGTATTCATTCAAGATGAAACACCTTGTTTTTATCTGTATCGCCTGACTATGGACGGCCGCAGCCAGACAGGGCTGGTAACTACCACCAGTATCGACGAATACATGGACGGCACCATCAAAAAACACGAATTTACCCGTGCCGACAAAGAGCTGGACCGCATCAATCATGTAGATTATTGCGATGCCAATACAGGCCCAATCTTTCTGGCATATCGCCAGGCACAGGCTGTACAGCAGCTTACCGATGCCTGGAAAGAAGCCAACGCACCAATCTATGACTTTGTAGCCGAAGACGGCGTAGGCCACACCATCTGGCAGATTGCCGATACAGATGTAATTGCACAGCTGGTAGAAGCATTTAAAGCAGTACCTGCCCTCTATATCGCAGACGGGCACCATCGTACCGCATCCGCTGTAAAAGTAGGCTTAAAGCGCAGAGAAGCCAATCCGAACTATGACGGCACCGAAGAATTCAACTACTTCTTGTCCGTTATTTTCCCGGATGCCGAACTGGCAATTCTGGACTACAACCGTGTAGTAAAAGACCTGAACGGTTTGAGCAAAGAAGCATTTTTAGAAGCAATCGCTGCTTTCAATCCGCAGCCTGCTGCTGACAAAGACGCAGCCAAACCAAAAGACACGCACACATTCGGCATGTACCTGGATGGGCAGTGGTATACACTGGCATTTGATGCCGCAGTATTGCCGGAAGACAGCATTGCACGGCTGGATGTATCTATCCTGCAAAAACAGCTGTTAGAACCAATCCTGGCCATCGGTGACCCGCGTACCGACAGCCGCATCGACTTTGTAGGCGGCATTCGCGGCTTAGGTGAGTTGGAACGCCGCGTGGATAACGGTGAAATGGCTCTGGCATTTGCCATGTTCCCTACATCTGTAGCAGAACTGATGCAAATCGCTGACGAAAACAAAGTAATGCCTCCAAAATCCACCTGGTTTGAACCAAAACTGCGCAGCGGTTTATTTGTTCATCCACTGAAATAACCGCAGCATTGCAAAAACCATATAACACACAAATAGCCACAGGCATTGCGCCCGTGGCTATTGTTGTATATGTTTGCACAGGAAATTAAAACGCATCCTCATGCTTCTTGAAAAACTCATAATAGGCTCGCACATTTTTGAGCTCTGTCCAGCGCTTTACAGCCGCCACATCTTCATCCAGATCATAAATCTTTGCCTCCCGCATAGATAATAAAAACGGCGAATGGGTAGCAATTACAAACTGGCAGCCAAAAAATCGCACAGAATCCTCTAAAAACCGTAATAGTTCCTGCTGCCGTTCCGGTGATAAACTGTTCTCCGGCTCATCCAGCAAATAAAGCCCGTTTTCCTGTATTTTCTCTGTAAAATACAGAAAGGCGCTCTCCCCGTTGGAATGCTCCCGCACATTGCCCATCAGGTTCTCTCTTACATATTTGGATTGGGACTTGCTGCGCGCAGTATTCATTTTCTTCAATCGTTCATAATCATCAAAAGACCGCATCTGAAATTTACTGTATTTCACATCCAGATACTCGTCAAACAAATCATCGCGCTTGTGGTCTATCCCTTCGTTCAGGCTGCGCAGATTCAGCATAAAATCAAACACATCATCACTGGTAATCACACAGCTATGCTTGGGAATCTGTCGTTCTGCTGTGTAATGACACAGCCGTGTATAATCCTCAAAAAAGCTGGACCGATTGTATAGCGTGTCTCTCTGCAAGTGCAGCTTTTCGGCAATCACATTGAGCGCTGTGGTTTTCCCAGAGCCGTTGCCGCCATACAGAATGGTAACAGGTGCAAACTCCAGCCTTCGCAATTGATGCCGGGACAACACCTGAAATGGATACACCGTATCATAGCAAGTGCGTTTGATTTCCCCCAGAAACGCATATTCAGTTTCAATATGCGGAAATTCAAATTCCGACAAATAAATCATAACTGCTCCTCATCTTCCATCAATTCCTCAACATTTTTGCAAACGACACAATACCTATACAAGATAGTATATTATACATTGTCCTGCATCTGCATTGCTTTCTGATATGCCGGTTTCAGAATTTTTTCATACCGTGCCTCAATATATCGCATATAGAATTTTTTCTGCTGTTCTGTAATATATGGTACTGTTTGTATAAACATTTTAATCTTTCCAATGTCTATTTTCGGGTAGATACGCATCAGCGCTTCTTTGCATGCGTCACTCTCTGACGACATCAAAAAATCATAATAGTTAATTTTTCTGCCATTCATTTCCAACATAGACTGGGGGAACTGATATACTCTGGCATTCAGCTCATCTTCATTCTCCAGCACATTTTTCATCACCCGTTCATCTGCCTGAGGCAGCAAACAGCTACCACAATCATATACAGGCGCAATCTCAGCTGTTTGTGTCTCTACATCAAACAAAAAGCCCCAGTTTCCATTATGCCGGTCAAAGTTTCCTAAAAGCGCATCTACAATAAACACATTCCAAAAATGTTCCAAT
>JAGARS010000037.1 GCA_017622155.1 Peptococcaceae bacterium | reverse complement strand
AGTATTGTCCCTGGCTTATTAAAAACAGTCGGATTCAATCACAATCGCCGCAATGACAATCTGGCTATCTTTGAACTGGGCAAAATCTTTCTGCTGGATGGCGAGCTGACACCAACACATCTGGCAAACGAAAAATGGACACTGGGGATTGCACTGAGCGGCCGTACTACCGATGGCTGGCTGCAGACCGGTGTAGCATACGATTTCTACTACATGAAAGGCATTATCGAAGAGCTGGTAAGCGAGCTGAAAATCGCTGATGTTGATTATCTGCCTTGCACAGACAACAGCATTTATCATCCGGGCCGTGCAGCATATCTGTATCTGAACGGTCAGAAAGCCGGCGTATTCGGCGAACTGCACCCTGCGATTGTAGACAACTATGGTCTGCAGGATCGTATTTATATTGCTGAAATCGATGTAGACATGCTGATTGCAGTAGGTACCGGTACAATTCAGGTAAAACCGCTGCCAAAATTCCCTGCATCTACCCGCGATATGGCAGTAGTAGTAGCTGAGACAGTTGCAGCATCTGATCTGGAAAAAGCAATTCGCAATGTAGGTTGTGAATTGTTGAGTGATGTGCGTATCTTTGACGTATATCGCGGCGGTCAGATTGCAGAAGGCTATAAGAGTATCGCGTTTGCGCTGACATTCCAGGCAGACCGTACTCTGACTGTTGAAGAAGTAAGCGTAGAATATGATAAAATTTTTGCTGCATTGGAAAGTGGTTTCAACGCTGCAATGCGTGCATAAGTAAGGCTGGTCTTTTGTAGGGCGGTATGCCTACATGCCGCCGAAAAAATAATTTTAGGGCGGGTTGTGGGCAACCCGCCCTACATTTGTGAGGTGAAATCATGAAAGCCAATATCAAAACCGCATTGCTGTGCATCACAATTTTTGCAGTTGGTGCTTTGTATCAGTTTTTTGCACTAGAACTAAGTTATTGCGATTATACAGAATGGGTTGGAATAGAGCCTGTCAATTTTGCAGTTGGATATTTAACAATATTGTTTTTGTCATTCGTTTTATTGCTGATATGCAATCGGCCATGGCTGGCATTGTTGATGTCAACAATTATTACCACTGCCACAGCTTTAGCAAATTATTATATATTGGAAACGCGCGGTGCACCGTTTTCTTTTGTGCAATTAGAAAATATCACTACAGCGCTTCACGTTATTTCATCTTACCGTTTTGAACTTACTCCAAGAGTTCAAGAAATTCTTATAATTGCTGTAATGCTGCTGATTGCGAGTGTTTTGCTGCGAACCAAAAAGGGAAGCAGACGCTATTCAGGTATTGTGACTATGGTGTTGGGTGTGATAATGGTATATTCGTATAATACGATTATTCCAACAAACGTTGTGGGGTGGTCCTGGGATGCTTCTGTCAGCAAATACGGGTATACCACTTGTTTAACAAAATGTACATTGCAAAGCACTGTTTCAGTGGTGCCGCCGGAGACATACAATGAATCGACAATGCGTCAATATGTTGCTGAATACAAAACAGTTTCCCCAGAGGCCAACAGTACACCTGACATTATCTTTATTCTGAATGAATCGTGGTATGATTTGAATCAGGTGACAGATGTACAAGCAAACGAAAATGCGTTTTCCTATATTTATTCTCTGGAAAATAGCCTGCAGGGCCGCTGCGTTGTGCCGGGAGCAGGTGGCGGTACGAACGTGTCCGAATACGAATATTTGACAGGAAATACCCTTTCCTTGTCACCAAACTGTAATCCGTTTAATACGATAGATATTTCTCATGGGAATTCTTTTGTAACACATCTGGAAAGCTTGGGATATTATAGTCTGGCTACTCACACGGAAGAGGGAGCTAATTATTCCCGAGATATGGCATTTCCTGCTTTGGGCTTTGATACTGTTCATTTTCGGGAAGACTATTCCAAACCTGACTGGTATGGGCATCGGTTCTATTATCCCACCGATACATGGGCATTCCGCCATTTGATACAATGGTATGAAGAAATGAATGACGCGCCAAGAGTAATGTATTTGTTAACAATCCAGAATCATGGCGGTTATGAAAGCTTGAAAGAGTCAGAATATCTGGTGCAGACGAAAAATGACTATGGTGAATATACCAATCAGGTTAACGAATTCTTAACCTGTATGTCGTTAACAGATAAAGGATTTGAAACACTGGTGGATTATTTTAGTCAAGTGGATCGTGATGTAATTATCTGCATGGTAGGAGATCATGCCCCTATTTTTGCATTAGATATTGCCGAAAAAGACAAAGGTGATATGGAATTACTGCTTCGCAGCGTGCCTTATGTAATTTGGTCTAATCATATTAATTTGCGTGATGAGACAGCGGAAAAGAATATCAGTCTTCATTTTATGCCGGCTTATGTAATGGATGTGGCTAACGTGAGGATGAATACGTATTTTGAAACTGCTAATGAATTACGGAAAAATGTCCCTGTTTTAACTTCTTACAATGTGTATTTAGATAACGAAGGAAATTATTATCGTGTCGGCGAGGAAAGTATTTACAAAGATCAGGTAGATTGTTATCTCGGCCTGGCATATGCAAATATGAAAAAACAGGATTTTATGATGGATGGTTCTTACACGAACAAATTAGAATCTGCTGCTGCAACAACTCCGTCAAGTGTGACATATAAAGAAACAGCAATATCGAAATAGCACATATCAGCTTTTATGAAATACATTGTAAAAAATTTTCTTTTCAAACTACTTGCAATACAACAGTGAATATGATATGATAAATGCAAGGTTAATGAATCCCTGCTAGGTACGTATATGCCTGGTATGTTTTTACCAACACCTAATATATGGGAACTCGCACTCTGTCGTAGGATTTGATGCCAACTATGTTTAGCTGGAACTGTGAGCACACAGGAGAGTACCCACCTGCACATGCAGGTTCAAACGCTAGGCATTACGGCTGTGTGGGGGATTAGCTGTTATCAAGACGATTGGTTTTTGGCCAGTCGTTTTTT
>JAGARS010000036.1 GCA_017622155.1 Peptococcaceae bacterium | reverse complement strand
AGAGTGCTGTAAAAAAGATGTAACACGTTCTTTTATTTTATCAGGTAGCTGCATCTGTTTCTGCTTGTGCCATAATCCAACCGTGCAGGACAAATGCCACTGTTTCAGATGTTTTATACAAAAATGAATCCGTATTGGCATCGCCAGGATACAGAAAACTATCAGACACAATAGCGCCAGAAATAAAAAAATACCACTGCCAAGTGACATACCATCACCTCTGCTATATTCTTTGCTGTTTGATGGAATATTATACCGTCCCTATTGCCTGCGGCTGATAGCGCCATCACAGATGCGCGAAAAAAACTTATAGAAACTGCATTTCCTGCGGAACACAGTAATGACAAAATATTTTGTTTATGCTATACTAAAAGAATTATAAGGTAATCTTTGGGGGTCGTACAATGAACTTTTTAGAAGAACGTATTGTAAAAGACGGCGTTGTGAAACCGGGCAATGTATTAAAAGTAGAAAGCTTTCTGAATCATCAGATGGACATTGCATTAATGGACCAGATAGGCGATGAATTCAAACATCGTTTTGCCGATAAGCCAATAAACAAAATTCTAACCATCGAAGCATCCGGCATTGGTATTGCCTGCTCTGTAGCACGCGCGTTCAATGCTCCAATGGTATTCGCAAAAAAATCAAAAAGTATCAATATTGATGGTGAAATGTATGTAGCTGAAGTAGAATCCTTTACACACAAAAACACCAATCAGGTAATTGTATCTAAAAAATTCCTGAGCCCGAACGATCATGTACTGATTGTCGATGACTTTTTAGCAAATGGCTGTGCACTGAACGGCTTAATCGCTATCGTTGAAGCAGCAGGTGCTACTGTAGAAGGATTGGGCATTGTCATTGAAAAAGGGTTTCAGGATGGCGGCAAAAATCTCCGTGCAAAAGGATATCATCTGGAATCTCTGGCGATTGTAGAATCTATGAATGCTGAAACAGGTGATATTCAGTTTCGAGTACAGGAGAATGCCTAATGAAAGAACATATTGCAAAAGACACTGTTTCCATTGAAAATATCTACACACTGGATGGGAAAGTGCCGCTGGCCAAATCTGTTCCATTCGGTCTGCAGCATGTACTGGCGATGTTTGTAGCCAACATTGCTCCGATTATGATTGTGGCAGGTGCCTGCGGATTAACCGCCCAAAACACCGCATCTTTAATCCAAACCGCAATGATTGTGGCCGGGATTGGTACTCTGGTGCAGCTGTTTACCGTCTGGCGTTTAGGGGCTAGATTGCCTATTGTAATGGGGATTAGTTTTACATTTGTTTCGATTTTCTGTTATGTAGGACCTCGCTGGGGCTATGAAGCCGTAATTGGTGCTGTTCTGGTTGGCGGATGTATCGAAGGGATTCTGGGTTTGTGTGCAAAATACTGGAGAGGTCTTATTGCACCGATTGTAGCAGCTTGCGTGGTAACGGCAATTGGGTTTTCTTTGTTGAGCGTAGGCGCCAACTCCTTCGGTGGCGGCAATGGCGCTGCTGATTTTGGTTCTGCTCAGAACTGGATACTTGGTACAGTCACACTGGTTTGCTGTTTATTGTTCCAGATTATTGCCAAAGGGCCATTAAAACAATTGAGTGTGCTGTTTGGTTTGATTGTCGGATATATTCTGGCAGTATGCATGGGCGTGGTGGATTTCACAGCGCTGCATAATGTAAAAGCGATTTCTGTTCCAGAATTTCTGCCTTTTACACCTGTATTCAATTTCAATGCTATTTTATCCGTTGTACTGATTTTCCTGGTATCTGCTACAGAAACCATCGGCGATACATCAGCAATGACCAATACTGTACTGCACCGTGAACCAACCGACAAAGAAATCTCCGGTGCACTGGCCTGTGATGGTTTTGTAAGTTCCTTCTCTGCATTGTTAGGCTGTCTGCCAATTACATCATTCAGTCAGAATGTAGGGCTTTTGGCTATGACAAAAGTAATCAACCGCCGCACAATCGCAACCGGCGCCGTTGTTATGATTGTTGCAGGGCTGATTCCGATCGTAGGCGCTGTACTGGCCACATTGCCGGAAGCTGTATTAGGCGGATGCACCATTATGATGTTTGGTAATATTGTATTATCCGGTTTGCAGATGATCGGCAACTGCGGTTATACACAACGCAATATCACCATCGCTGCATTATCTTTGAGCGTTGGTCTTGGCTTTACACAAGTACCTGAAATTTTCGCTATCTTCCCTGACATTATTCGTACTGTATTTGCAGAAAACTGTGTTGCAGTGGTATTTCTGGCAGCTATTATTTTAAATCTGGTTCTGCCGGAAGACCAAGAAACCATTGGAGGAGAGCATGAACACACAAAGTAAACGTGAGAAAGAAAAAGAAATTGTTACACTCATGATTTCTCTGTACTGTCGTAAACATCATGGCGGTAAAACGCTTTGCCCGGAATGTGCTGCACTGGATAGTTATGCACGTCAGCGTTCAGATTACTGCCCGTTCATGGAAAGCAAAACATTCTGCTCCAATTGTAAAGTGCATTGTTATAAACCGGACATGCGAGAACAAATTCGTGTGGTCATGCGTTATTCGGCACCAAGAATGCTGTTTCATCATCCGATTATGGCGATTCAGCATCTGATAGAATCTAAAAAAGAGAAAAAAAGACTGAACAGTGAAGCAAAATCACAATAAGCTACTTGCTTTGTTGTCCAGTCTGTCACACCCGAGCCATGTGCCCGGGTGTTTTTATTTGCATATGGCATTAATGATTTATTCTAACGAAAAAGTCTACAGAAAAGCAAAAAACCTCGAGAAATTCTCGAGGTTTTAAGATGGTGCCGGAGACCGGAATCGAACCGGTACGAAGGTTTAGCTTCGCAGGATTTTAAGTCCTGTGCGTCTGCCAGTTCCGCCACTCCGGCATGAAGGCGACACCCAGATTTGAACTGGGGCGTAAAGGATTTGCAGTCCTCTGCCTTACCGCTTGGCTATGTCGCCAATCAACTGACATTTATAGATTATAGCAGGGGTTGGCAAAAGTGTCAACACTTTTTTGAAAAAAACTTTTATTTTTTTTAGATTCTTTTACACGCAGATTTGACCGGCAATTTGCGCATAAATGCCACTGCCGATGCCGTTTACCAGAAGCACTTCGTCAATGTTTTGAAACCCGCCATGTTCCTGCCGATAACGAATAATTGCACCGGCTTTCACTTCTCCGATCCCCGGCAAAGTCATAAGCTGTGTGATATTGGCCGTATTTATGTTTATTTTTTCGTTTTCGATTGTTTGTGATGCTGTATCGTCAGTTCGTACCGGTTCGATTCCGGTCTCCATATTATCCGCAGGTCTCTCAGCCTGAAACGGCACTACAATTTTTTGCCCATCAAATAACACAGCTGCACGATTCAGTGCGTCAGCGTCAGCATTGTCAGCAATTCCTGCTTTTTGCAGCGCATCTTCCACCCGCTGCCCTTCTGTCAGCGTATAAACGCCTGGATTTTCCACTGCACCGGCTATATGAATCACGATTTCATTTGAAGGCATTTCAGGCTGTGAAAACGAATTCTCCGGCTTCTCATTGGCATTCGGTGATACAATCACTGCAACAGGCTCATTCGGTGCAAACTGCTGTATGCCGAACAGCAGCAATATTCCCAATATACATGCGACTGCCAGCTTACGTTTTTTATCCAGCTCCATCATTGACATGACCTTCTTTCCCAATTATACATTTTTTACACTGTATCATGAAAGAAATTGCCTATCAACTGCAAAAGTATACGTTTATTCGACAATATCGGCGCATCCAAATCAATTCAAAAAAGCACTTATCTGCCTTTCGACAAATTCCGCAAATAATCGACATAATAATTGTGCATTTCTGTGCTCAAACCGGTTATTTGCAGCTGTGCTATACAAAAAGAAGCCTCTATCGTATTATATTTTT
>JAGARS010000035.1 GCA_017622155.1 Peptococcaceae bacterium | reverse complement strand
GGAACGCCAGCAGTGAACTGTGCAGCCAGAGGACTGAATGTGAACATTGCTCTTACCATAGCATAGCCGTAGTCGAAGTTCATGCCTGTGGTGAACCATGTTAACAGACCGGTCAGACCTACAGCCAGCAGAGCAACCAGGTTGAATACTTCCTGCGGTGTGGTGTAGATTTTGTATTCGCGTACACACAGACGTTTATACAGCAGACCAATACCACCAACGGTCATCAGAACACCTGCTACCAGACCAGCAACAGTTACCAGCAGATCAACAATAACGAACAGGAACCAGGTTTCTGGCATGAAAGCACCAACAACCAGTAATACGCTCCAGGCGATTGCAGCATACATACCTAAATGTAAAGAGTAGGACAGCCACCAGAAGTCATTCTGGTTAACGAATAATTTTTTGATGAACAGCATTTCAACCAGCATGTCGATGATTTCGCCTTTCAGGTTGTGATGACGTTCTTTTTCGTTCCAGTTATCTTCTTCAAAATAGGAACCGCCGTAATGCATTTTTTCTTCACTTTCCAGTGGGATTGGATATAAATCCTGTCTGCCGTGCTGAGGCATTTTTGCATAATACATTGCTTTCTTAGCGGAGAAACCAATGAACGCAATCAGAGACACCCAGCAAAATAGAGTTAAAATCATAGTAGTACCTCCTTGGATAATTATTTAAAAATTTTTGAAGCGCTGAAGCTGTTAAACTACTTTAGTCTGTCGCCTGATTCAGATGTAAAAACAGCATAATAGTTTCAGTGCAAAATCCTACTTACTATCATTATACCTAATTATCAAGCAATTTCAAATCTTTTTTCAAAGTTCAGACATTTTGCTAATAAATATCTGTTGGAAACAATATTAAAAAAAATTATGTGCAACGCTTCATGTGCTGATAAATGAGGATTTCCTAGATGCAATAGGTATTATTATTTTTTATCCTGTCTGCACTGTGATTTTTGTTGTAAATATGTTAAAATTAATGAGAAATAAATGATTAGAATATTTGTAATTGAAGAAAGAAGGAATCGTTTTGACGAAACAACATTATCTGATTTTACTGGCTTTGGGTCTTGGCGGGCTTATCAGTGCATTGAATACAACGATGTTCAACGTGGCTCTGCCAATCATGATGGAAGTATTTGACGCTTCCTTATCCAGCGTACAATGGCTGACCTCCGGATATATGCTGGCAGCAGGGGTGATTGTGCCGGCTGCTGCTTTTTTAGGCGAACGCTTTGGCTACAAAAAATTATTTTGTTTTGCTTTATTCGGTGTGCTGTGTGTTTCCATTGTAGGAGCTTCTGCGTGGAATGTAGAAGTGCTGATTATCGTACGTTTTATTTTCGGTTTGACCGGGGGGTTATTGTCCCCATTGGCTCTGGCCATGCTGTATCGATATATGCCTGCAAATCAGCAGACCATGGCTGCCAGTGTATGGAGTATGACCACGATGGTGGGCGCAGTGCTTTCCACCTGCCTGTCCGGTTTTATCTTAAGTATTGCCAGCTGGAGATTTTTGCTGCTCTTTAATGTGCCATTTGCTGTTCTGGCATTGTTTCTGTGTGTGAAAGCATTGCCGAATGAACAGCAAAGCAAACCTGTTGGGTTTGATGTCCAAGGTTTTATGCTTACCTCAGTTGCAAGTTTTATGCTGCTGTTTGCATTTAGTAATTTATCTGCATGGGGGATGAATGTAAAGCTTGCGCTGTGTATGATCATGGGTGTCCTGCTGCTGGTTGTGTATTATAGACATAGCAGAAAAACAGAAGAGCCTATGCTGAATTTGGCAGTGTTGAAATACAAACGGTATTGTGCAGCGTTTATTTCTAGCGGTGTGAATGTTATCGCCATTTATATGATTACTTTTTTGATGCCGTTATTTTTGCAAAGTGGGATGGGGATATCTCCTGCAGTGACCGGGCTGGTGATGCTGCCTGGTTCTATTGTATCCATTGTGGCAATGCCGATTGCCAGCAAATTGTATTCTAAAATTGGCGAAAAGTTTGTAGCAGTATTTGGTGTTCTTATTATTTCGGTAGGGTCAATTCCATTTATTCTGGCTACACCGGAAACCTCAGTTTTGTTACTTACCTTAACACAGTGCGTGCGTTGTTTTGGGCTTTCTATGGTGAATTTGGTTTCCACCAATGCACAAATGTCGGCTGTTCCGCCTGAATTATCCGGCCATGCGTCTTCCTTGACCAACTGGGCGCATCAGATGATCAATGCGTTGACCGTAGCACTGGCAGGCAACGTTGCCGAATTGCGTATCGCACAGGTAAGCGCAGAAAAAGGGATTGCATTTGCATATACCTCGACTACCAATATGATGATGTTAGCTTCCTGTGTGTTATTGATGCTGATGATTCCAATCGCATTGAAATTCTACAGAAACAAAAGTGAATGTTAAAAAAATAAGCACTATATCTGAATCGTACGGATATTTTCGTGATTCAATATAGTGCTTTTTATATTTTTATAAAATTGTGATTAAATCAGATAGTTTTTCAAAGCTGTAGTCCGGGTTACATGCAAGCAGTTCCTGATGCGGCACCATGGAATATTGTACAAATGCAGTGCGGCATCCTGCCTGGCGGCCGCATTGCAAATCGTGCATGCTGTCGCCAATCATAATGGTTTCTTCCGGAGAAACACCTAACAATTCCATAGCTTTCAGCGCCGGTGCCGGATGCGGCTTGTGTTCAATGGTAGATTCCGGAGTGATGATTGCATCAAACAATGCAGGGTTAAGCTGCAAAATTTCTAAATCCCGCATAGTAGATGGCCGTATCCGAGAAGTAACGATAGCTGTTTTGATTCCTTTGGCGCGTAAATACGTTAATGTTTCATGCACCTGCGGAAATAGGTTAATATCTGTTTCGTGAGAAATGCTGTATGCTCTGAATGCTTTCAGCAGTTCATCGGCTCGCTCGCCGCCAAGGCTTTTCATAATCTGTTCCAGCGGGCGCCCAAATGTCCATAATAATTCTTCGCGGGGAATCTGTGTATGCAGCACAGTATCCAGTGCATACTCGAAACTGCGGAAAATT
>JAGARS010000034.1 GCA_017622155.1 Peptococcaceae bacterium | reverse complement strand
CGATATCAAAAATCAGCAGATTGGTATTGCTGTTCTGACGCAGCTCTCCATTGACATAGCTTTTGATAGCCAGTGCAGGCGGATTTTCAAAAGCATCGATGGTGGCAATACATGGCCCGATTGGTGTAAACCCGTCCAGACTTTTGCCGAAATACCATTGTTTGTGTCGGGTCTGCAGATAGCGTGCACTCATATCATTCAAAACTGTATAGCCAAATATATAATCATAAGCGTCTTCTTTCGACACATTTTTTGCATCCTTGCCGATTACCACTGCCAGCTCTGCTTCATAATCCAGGCTGTCTACCAGATTTTCATATGCCGGAATACTGCCGCCATCAGCCACCGCTTCGTTTACCCGTTTGGCAAAATAAATGGCATAAGGGCGTTCACCGCCAAAGGCTTCTTCTTTGTAGCGGGCCGATTCTTCGGCATGTGCCATATAATTGATACCCAGACAAATCACATCCTGTTTCGGATGTGGAATTGCCGCACAAGGAATGGTATCGGCGCGATTGATTTTCAGCAGCTGTTCCCGCAGCTCTTCTTTATGCAATGCGATTTTCAGCATTTCCAGCTCAGCCGGTGTAATCCGCGCAATCAGCTCATTCATATCAGTAAAGTGCATATCAAACTGCGAAAGCGGATATAAAATGCTTTCGTTTTCAAAATCTCCAATGGCCAATTCCTGTTTAGCCTGTTCCGATAATTTGTAAGTGTAAAATTTCATTGTTCGACCCTCCGTGATGCTTATTGCCAATCATAAATGATAACAAATGAATAACACTATTATTATATTTTTTCTTGAAGCGATATGCAAGCGCTTTTTGAAGTGAAACAAAGCGGTTTTATTTGGCAGTATATTTTTTGTACATAATTGCAAACTAATGCTGTATCGAATTTGAGAAAAGAGGTGTTAGTTTTGCATCATCCAGCGATTCATGTAACTTCTGAAATAGGCAGACTGAAAAAAGTGATGCTGCATCGTCCGGGCGAAGAACTGGAAAACCTGATGCCGGAGTATCTGGAACGATTGTTGTTTGATGATATTCCTTATCTGCATATTGCCCGTGAAGAACACGATAAATTCGCGGAAATTTTACGGCAAAACAATGTAGAAGTGGTGTATTTGACCGATCTGGTAGAACAGTCGATTGTAAATCAGGATGTAAAAGACCAGCTGATTTATGAAATGATTCAGGACGCCAGTATCACCACCAGCAGAGAGCGTGAGGTACTGACAGAATATTTCCGTTCTCTGGACAACAAAGCAATGATTGCGAAAATGATGGCAGGTGTTCGCAAATCTGAAATTCAGCAGTTTGAAGGCAAAAGTCTGGGCGATTTTCTGCGCAATCTGAATAACGATTATCCGTTTATTCTGGACCCGATGCCGAACCTGTATTTTACCCGTGACCCGTTTGCCTCCATCGGCAATGGTGTATCCATTCATAAAATGTTTACAGCCACCAGACACAGAGAAACTTTGTTTGCAAAGTATATTTTCACATACCATCCGCTATATAAAGATACCCGTGTATGGTATGACCGTGATGAAAACTTTTCACTGGAAGGCGGGGATATCCTGATTTTAAATGAGGAAACCATTGCTATCGGGATTTCACAGCGTACCCATGAAAATGCCATTGAACGATTTGCAGAAAAAGTGCTGACAGAGGAAAGCACCTTCAAAAAAATTCTGGCAATCAATATTCCAAAACAGCGTACATTCATGCATCTGGATACGGTATTTACCATGGTGGACTACGACAAATTCACCATTCATCCAAATATTATGCGTGATATGGATGTATTTGTCATAGAACGGGATAAAAATAACAAAATACAGATCACCCATGAGACAAGCACTCTGGAAGATACGCTGAAGCGTCATTTGCATCTGGACAAAGTAGATTTAATTAAATGCGGAAGCAGCCATATGATTGATGCTGCCAGAGAGCAGTGGAACGATGGCTCTAATACACTTGCCATTGCACCCGGTGAAGTGGTGGTGTATTCTCGCAATTATGTGACCAATCAGATTTTAGAAGAACACGGTATCAAAACCTATGTGATGCCGAGCTCGGAGCTGTCACGCGGGAGGGGCGGGCCGAGGTGTATGAGTATGCCGCTCATCAGACAAGACTTGTAAAACGACTTGTAAAATTTCCGTCTCGCTGTGTTGTTTGCAAATTTGCTCGCCTTGCGTACCTTTAGTACGCGTCGCTTACAAATTTGCAAGCCGCCTTGCGACACAAAAATTTTACCTCGTCTTTAGCATTCTTATCATAATACAACAGAATTTGTATCATCGTTCGATTGCCATGCGGCATAAAATTTTACACCACCTTTTGGTTTTGTTTTACAATACAAAAAAATTCACATTGAATTTGCAATATGTAGGGGTCGCTGTCCTCAGCGACCCGCTGCCTGTCAGGGCAAAATCATAAAATGATATTTACATCAGGAGGTAATTGTATGCCTGTAAATTTAAAAGGTAGAAGCTTTTTGACTTTAATGGATTTTACACCGTGTGAAATTCGTTATCTCTTGGATTTGTCCCGTGATTTGAAAGCCAAAAAACGGGCAGGAATCCATGAATACAACTTAAAAGACAAAAATATCGTATTGCTTTTTGAGAAAACATCCACACGTACCAGATGTTCCTTCGAAGTAGCAGCCCATGACGAAGGTGCTCATGTGACATATCTGGACCCGGGCAGCTCGCAGATGGGTAAAAAAGAATCCCTGGAGGATACAGCAAAAGTATTGGGCAGATTCTTTGATGGTATTGAATATCGCGGATTTGATCAGGAAGTGGTAGAGCAGCTGGCCAAATATTCCGGTGTGCCGGTGTTTAACGGCTTAACCGATGCAGACCACCCGACACAGATTCTGGCAGACATGCTTACCATTGAGGAACATATCGCCAAACCGCTGAATCAGGTAAAAGTAGTATTTCCGGGCGATGTGCGAAACAATATGTGCTATGCATGGATGTACGGCTGTGCCAAAATGGGTATGCACTTTGTAGGGATTGGCCCAAAAGCGCTGATTGACGGCATTGACCAGAACGTACTGGCTGAGGTAGACAAAGTGGCTCGTGAAACAGGTGCAAAAATTGATATTACAGATGATTTGAATGCAGTAAAAGGCGCCGATGTTATCTATGGCGATATCTGGGCATCTATGGGTGAAGAAGACCTGATTCCGGAACGCGTGAAACTGTTGACCCCGTTCCGTGTTACCAAAGAGCTGATGGAACGTACAGGCAACCCCGATGTACTGTATCTGCACTGTCTGCCATCCTTTCACGACACCCATACCGCCATGGCAAAACAGTGGAGTGAAAAAGGTGTAGACATCTGCGAAGTCACCGATGAAGTATTTCGCAGCAAACATTCCGTCGTATTTGACGAAGCGGAAAACAGGATGCATACGATTAAAGCCGTATTGGTAGCTACCATGTAATGACATATCTTTTTCGTCTCCGGCGGTGTTGTTTTCAGATTGGTTCGCCTTGCGTACCCTTAGTACGCGTCGCTCATCAATCTGAAAGCCGCCTTGCCGGAAACGAAAAATCTAATGTCATTGTTAATCGCTGAGGATGGTGACCCCGTCCGATTGTATAACAAACATATACTAGGAGCGTGAAAACATATGAACGATCGTATTGCAGGAATCGGCAATTCGCCCATTCGTGTAGTGATTGCGCTGGGCGGCAATGCTCTGGAAGAGAAGGGCCTGCCGCCTACATCACAATCACAAATGAATGTGGTGAGCAAAACCAGTGAATATATTGCCAGACTCAGTGCAGCCGGCTATGAACTTGCCATCGTACACGGCAACGGGCCGCAGGTAGGGCGTATTCTTCTGGCAAGCGAAACTGCAAGCCATGTGACACCGGCATTGCCTTTTGATGTGTGCGGTGCTATGAGCCAGGGGTATATCGGGTATCATATCCAGCAGGCGCTCAGAAAATCACTGGAAAAGCTGGACAGGCATTTACCGGTAGTGACTGTGGTGACGCAGGTAGTGGTAGACCGGGATGACCCGGCATTTCAGGCGCCAAGCAAACCTATTGGGCCATTCTATACCGCTGATGAGGCAAAAGCACTGGAACAGGAAAAAGGCTATATCATGAAAGAAGATGCCGGGAGAGGGTATCGCCGTGTGGTGCCATCGCCTGCACCAAAAGAAATTGTGGAGATTGATACCATCAAAACCTTGTGGGATACGACCATTACTGTCACTTGCGGAGGCGGCGGCATTCCGGTAATTCGCAACGATGACGGCTCTTTGACCGGTGTAGCAGCAGTGATTGACAAAGACCTGGCGGCAGAATGCTTAGCAGAAGGCATGGAGGCCGACATCCTGATGATTTTGACAGAAGTAGAGCAGGTGTGCCTGAATTTTAACAAACCTGATGAGAAAAAACTGGGCATGATTACCGTGACAGAGGCTGAACAGTATGTACGAGAAGGGCATTTTGCTCCGGGCAGCATGCTGCCGAAAATGCAGGCTGCTATACGGTTTGCAGCATCCGGTGAAAAACGCAAAGCCATTATCACTTCGCTGTATAAAGCGGAAGAAGCGCTGGCAGGGCGCACCGGCACAGTGATTGTGGGGTGAGGGTATTGAAAAGCCGAACCTTTCGTATGCCTAGTGCATATACAATTCTGTTTAGTATTATCCTGATTATGATGGTGCTGACATGGATTATTCCGGCGGGACAATATGAATATATCCAGAATGGTGATGTGTCACAGCCCATTGCCGGCAGTTATCACAGAGTAGAGGCCAATCAGCAGAGCATATTTGATGTGATACTGGCATCCTTTCACGGCTTTTATGAAGCAGTGGAAATCTCGCTGTTTATCCTGATGGTAGGCGGCTTTCTGGGTGTAGTGATGCAGACAGGCGCCATTGATGCCGGCATTGCCCGTGTTATTCAGGTGCTGAACGGGCGAGAAAAATTCATGATTCCCATTTTGATGATTCTGTTTGGTCTGGGTGGTACCAGTTTTGGCATGTGGGAAGAAACCATGGCATTCTATCCACTTTTGCTGCCGGTGTTTATTGCGGCAGGGTATGATTCTATTACTGCGGTATCGGTGATTATGCTGGGTGCCGGAATCGGAACGCTGTGCTCTACCGTAAACCCCTTTGCCACCGGGATTGCATCCGGCTTTGCCGGTATTTCTTTAGGTGATGGCCTGCTGCTACGCTTATTTATGCTGCTGGTATTAGAGGCAGTTGCAATTACATTTGTAATGCGATATGCCGCTAAAGTACGGGCAAACCCAAAAGCCTCCATTGTGGCAGATCAGTTTGAAGAAAACAAAAAACGATTTGCCATCAACTTTGAGGACACAGAGAGCATGGCACTCACCGGAAAACGCAAAACAGCACTGATTGTATTTGCCGGTACCTTTCTGCTGATGATTTATTCAGTCATTCCATTTAGCGATTTGGGCATTACCTTTTTGCCTACCCTTGGCTGGTATTTCACAGAATTGTCGGGGCTGTTTCTGATTGCAGGCATTATTGTAGGCATTGCTGCACGCATGAAAGAACAGGAGCTGATTGAAGGCTTCGTGCGAGGCGCATCGGATTTGCTTGGTGTGGCATTCATCATTGCCATTTCTCG
>JAGARS010000006.1 GCA_017622155.1 Peptococcaceae bacterium | reverse complement strand
GCTTCATCTTGTGCTGAATCATGTGGATTTAAATGCAGATATTACAGAAGCATATTTATATAATCTGATACAGCGCCTAGAGTGTGAGCAGTATATCCCATATGGTGCAGGTGCAGAGCTGTCGGTGAACGATATATTGAAATTCTACCAGAGTACATTGGGAAAACGGCTTATTGCGGCAAACCCAAACGATAGATATCGGGAGCTGCCGTTTATCACATCACTGGATGCCCATGCAGTCAGCAGTGAATTGCCGCAAGGAGAGAAATCCATTCTGGTGCAGGGGATTATCGACTGCCTGTGGAAAGAGGAGGATGGCTGGGTACTGGTGGATTATAAGAGCGATAGAATCGAGCCGCATCAGACAGATATCATTTATAAGCGATACACCAGCCAGATTCGCTTGTATCGATATGCAGTGGAGCAGATTTTGCAAGAACCGGTAAAAGAAGCGTATTTTTATCTTACCAGAACGGGTATGATATTAAAAGTTGATTAAAAAGACTATGAAAGCGTAATATTTAAATATAAAATAAAAAGCAGGCGGGATGCAGTGTGATTGCATACCCGCCTGCTTTTTAACCGATTCCGCCGTTTAATGCACCTAAAATCAGCACCAGAAAACAAACCGGAGTAAATACATATTTGCATAAAGGATAGTACCAGCTGAACATTGGTTTGGTACGTCCTTTGTTTACTTCTTTTTCTACATACTCTTTTCCCATAAACCAGAAGAACATAATTGCCGCAATCCCTGCGCCAATTGGACAGATATAAATGGACAGCATATCCATCCAGCCGGATACAATGCCCTGAATACAGATTGCCACCACTGCCCCGAATACTCCAACCACTGCGCAGGCAGGAATACGCCCAAGATTGCATTTTTCCTGTAAAGTTGCAATCGGTGTTTCATACAGGTTGAGTAAAGATGTCATACCGGCGAACAGCACTGCCACAAAGAAGATGATGGCAAAGATTGTGCCGCCCGGCATGGAATGAAACAGATTTGGCAGGAAAATAAACAACAGCCCAGGGCCACCTTGATTGAGCTGGGTGCCGGCAGTTGCCATAGCCGGAATAATTACCAGCGCAGCCAGGCATGCCGCCATGGTGTCAAACAATGCTACGCGGGCAGCAGATGCCGGAATGTTCTCTTTATCAGATAAATAGGAACCATAAATGATGGTGCCGTTTCCGGCAATGGATAACGAGAAAAATGCCTGACCTAAGGCAAAAATCCATGTCATAGGGTCAGCAAGCGCCACAGGGTCAACCCGGAAAATATAGCGATAGCCTTCCAGGGCACCCGGTTGAAAAGCGATATAAATTGCAAGCCCTACAAATAATACATAAAACAGCGGCATCATGATTTTGTTGGCTTTTTCAATACCTTTGCCAATGCCCAGCATGGTAATTGCCATGCAGATTGCCAGTGCAGCCAGAAGCCATACATTATTGCCGAATGCCCCGGCAGTGCTGTTGAATGCAGTTTCATATCCCGCTACATCGGCAGGAGCCAGGGTGGCACCGGTGAAAGTACCCACAGCATATTTTAGAATCCAGCCCATAACCACTGTATAGCCGATAGCCATAGCCAGAGAACCGATAGCCGGAATCAGCCCCAGCGCCTCGCCCAGCTTGCGTTTCCCTTTTGTTTCAGCTGCCTTGCCGAATGCGTTGATTGATCCGGAACGGGTGGCACGGCCAAAGGCCATTTCCCCAATGACTCCGGTTGATGCAATCAGCACCACAAAAATAAAATACGGAATCAGAAATGAGCCGCCGCCGTACAGCGACACTCTGGTTGGAAACATCCACAGGTTGCCCATTCCCACCGCAGAACCGATACAGGCCAATGTAAAGCCCAATCGGGTAGCAAATGAATCTCTTGTTTTCATGATAAACTCCTTTAACTCTACAAAGTAACATACAAATGCCTGAACATTATAACATGATTGAATTTCATTGGCAATAAGCGGATTATCGAGTATAATAGAACCATTGTTATACAGTATTTCGTAAAAGGAGTGTTCTGTTTGGAACGTATCGATAAAATCATTGCATCCCAGGGGAAATATTCCCGCAGTGATGTAAAAAGCCTCATTTCAAAACGGCGTGTAACAGTAGATGGCGTTGTTGTAAAGTCTTCTAGTGAAAAAGCAGATGCAGAGAAACATACCATCTGCATTGACGGTATGCCGCTTACTATCAAAAAGAATATCTATCTGATGCTGAATAAGCCGAAAGGCTATGTATCTGCTACAGAGGACAAAGAGCATCAGACTGTGCTGGAGCTTGTGCCGGAAGATTATGCCGGGCGCGAACTGTTTCCGGCCGGCAGATTAGACCGTGACACGACAGGGCTTATGATTATCACCGATGACGGTGTGATGGCCCACAATATACTGGCACCCAAAAAACATGTGCAGAAGGTTTACCATGTAACACTGGATATTCCTGTGACAGCAGAAATGCAGAAAGGCTTTGCCGACGGTGTGGAACTAAATGATGGCGTATGCAAAGCGGCAGGCCTTGAAATTACCGGAGAATATACTGCTACCGTTACATTAAAAGAAGGCAGATATCATCAGATTAAGCGTATGTTTGGATGTTTTGGCGCCAAGGTAACAGCATTGCATCGCACAGCTATGGGTGACTTATATCTGCCTGACGACTTGACAGAAGGGCACTGTCGCGAATTGACAGCAGACGAATTAAACAAACTGCAGCAAATCAAATAATTATGTTCTAATCACGAAACTTTTTCTGATAAGATTCGTCTATAAAATAACACTATCATTGTGAGGAGGCGTATGCTAT
>JAGARS010000033.1 GCA_017622155.1 Peptococcaceae bacterium | reverse complement strand
GATCTACATAAATCAAATCAAACTGTCTGCCCTGACGAGCTAATGCACTCATAGAGGCAAATGAATCGCCCCGCATAACGGTACATCTTTTTTGCTGACGACATGCTGCGACATTATCCTGTATCACATGCAATGCATCGGCATCTTTTTCTAACAGCACTGCTTCTTCTGCACCGCGGCTGACAGCTTCTAGCGCAATGCTGCCGGTTCCGCTAAATACATCTAAAAACCGGCTGCCATACAATCTATCATCAATAGAACTAAACACCGCTTCTTTTACCCGATCTGCTGTAGGTCGTGTTTTCATGCCCGGAACCGCTTTTAACTTTTTCCCTCTGTTTTCTCCGGCAATTATTCTCATAAGCCTTCACCTTTATCACGAATTTTGTCTTTATATTATAACATATATTTCTCGTTTCTACAGATATTATCTTGCATATCGGCAGAATTTTTTTACACACTAAATAAAGAGAAACTTTTACGAGGAGGAACTTTTATGACAACTACCAATCCAATTGAATTAGACACACCGGAAAACTATCCGGCTATAGACGCAGCCCTTTATGATGATTGCTCCATAAATAAAACTGCTTTGTATCGTCAGCTGGGCTGTATGCCGGAACTGGCAGTAGAAGCGCATGATTTGCTGCGCGGAGAACACGGCGGTGAAATTCCCGGTGTATCTCTCACTGAAGAAACAGATCAGCTCACCACCATTCACACCGTAAAAATACTGAATGAACAGGGAAGCGCTATTATGCAAAAGCCTATCGGCACATATATTACCATTTTTACAGAAGCGCTCAATATCAATCACCATGGGGTGCATAACACGCTGGCGGAAATCACAGCTCAGCAATTATCTTCTTTTTTAACACAGCTTGCTCCTAATGATTGCGTACTGGTAGTGGGGCTGGGCAACTGGAATGCTACGCCCGATGCGTTGGGGCCTCGTGTTGTACAGCATATTATGGCAACACGCCATCTGCACGGCAGGATACCTGCTGAAGTATTGGAAGGCGTCCGCCCGGTAGCTGCCATTACGCCCGGAGTGCTAGGCATGACCGGAGTAGAATCAGCCGAACTGATTGCCGGTGTTGTACGAACAATCAAACCCAAACTGCTTATTGTGATAGATGCATTAGCGGCAGGCGATGCCAAACGAATCGGCACCACCATCCAGATTTGCAACACAGGGATTCAGCCTGGGGCCGGAGTAGCAAACCCGCGAGCAGGAATCAACGAAGACACGCTTGGCATTCCGGTAATCGCTATTGGTGTTCCTACTGTGGTAAAAGCACAGCTCATTGCGCATCAAGTGCTAGAGCAATATCACACCGCATTGACGGAACACTTTCAAGATCGCCGGCTGCCATACTACGCCGGGCAGATTATGGAATCAGTTCTGGCACAATGCAGCAATCATCTGGAAGTAACACCAAAAGAGATTGATGATATCGTAGAAAACTGCAGTGCTGTACTGGCAAAAGCCATTACACAGGCATTACATCCAAATATGAATACAGATTTTGCAGAAAGCTTTTTCTGATAAAACACGAACCTATTCGTCTGAAATGAAAAGACCATAATATTTCTACCGTGCTTTGAAAAATACGATAAACTGTAAAAGAGACAGATATACAATTTTCGAATTCGATTTTGGGATGGACAGCGACGAACATTGTTTGTGTCGCGGCAGACGAAGTCTGACGAAGATAAACAATGGAGGAACTGTCCAGAGCCAATGAGGAAAGAAAATTTGTATACTGTCTCTTTGTTTGCACATCGAGGGTTTGTAGAAATGATTGTGCTCTTTGATACTTATTTTCTGTTTCGCTTCCGTAATACATGTTTTCGGATATATGCAAAGGTAGCATCTTCGCCTTCGTCTTTGAGCATAGTCAATAATTCTTCCAGCAGAGATTTGGTTTCCGGATGCAAAAGATAGCTGTTTTTGGAGTTGATATAATAATCAAAGGGATCACGGTCCGTGTATAGCTCTTTGCGATAAGTTTTGCTGGCTGCCATGCGATCGCAAAACATTTCCACCACATATTTTACCGGCATACGATTTCCTACCAGCGGATGGTCACCTTCCGGAGAATAGTCAATCCAGTATTCCAGATGATGTTTGTTGCGTCCTTTGTGATGGAGCCACGCAGAACTGTAGCCCTTGGCTTTGCGTTCCGCATCATTGGGACTGCGATTGCCTTGAAAATATCGAAAGCCGGGCAAAAGCTCTTTTGGAGAATATTTACTCAGATCATGCAAAATACCTTGACGATACAGGCCTACACGAAAACAATGCTGCATAACCAGTTTTTTATGATGATTGATGGTTCTTAAATGTTCACGCCATTTCATGATTCATTCACCACTTTCCGATAATAGTAGTATGTACGTTTAAACAGCATATTCATTATAACAAAAACCGGAAAAAATCGAAAGCAAAATAAAGCAGTTTACTTGTATTTGCATATATTTCGCGTTATAATATCAGCAGAATATTTTTTAATGAGGTGACGCAATATGGAATCTCTCACACAAGAATTGTTTCAAACACATGTGATTGATGAAAAACAGAACTGTCTGATTCTATTTGTCAAAGATGGATGCCCAATTTGTCAGGAAATGCATCCGCTCATCGAAGAAGTAGAAGCTGCTTATGCAGATGCGCCATTCAAATTTTATGTAGTGGATGCAATCGAAGAAGAAGCGTTCTACAAAAGTCTGAAACTGCAAGGCACACCAACCACCATGTTCTATCGAGATGGCGTGATGCAGCAGAAATTCACCGGCTTGCGCGAATTTGATGAAGTAGAATTTCTGGTAGACCGCGCTATTGTGGGCAAATAAATAAAACGATTTTACAGGGTACATG
>JAGARS010000032.1 GCA_017622155.1 Peptococcaceae bacterium | reverse complement strand
TCGCGGCATTACCGTGATTATGAACTCCGGGTTTATCACAGATACCATACTAAACTGGGGAGAGATGGCCCTATCCGGTGTGAACTCCATATTCTTCATCTTATTGACCTATTTGCTGTATCTGCCGCTTTCCTTTTTGATACCGTCCAGCTCCGGCCTGGCTACACTGTCCATCCCGATTATGGTGCCGCTAGGGGAGTTTACCAATATATCAAGCGCTTTGATTATCACTGCATTCCAAAGCGCATCAGGGCTGGTAAACCTGCTGACACCCACCAGCGCAGTGGTAATGGGCGGGCTGGCAGTAGCCCATATTCCTTACGACCGCTGGCTCAAATATGTCGTGAAACTGGTTGCCATTGTGCTGATATTGACTATGGCATTTCTGGCAATGGGGGCGCTGTTGTAAAACAAATATTGTATAAGACAGATGCCGAACAAATGGTTTGGTGTCTGTTTTTTATTTTGATTTTATGATATACTCAAAACAAAATAACCAAACAGGATGCGATAATATGAAGCAAACCAAAAAATCAATACCGCTATGGGGAGATCTGCATACGCTCGATACACCGGTTGAAAACCTGAAAGAATGGTATCGGCCAATACTGAAAGCAAAAATAGCTGAACTGCTTCCCGCTCTGGAAGCGCAAACCGGGCTGTACTGCAGCGAATGGCGTGTAAAAGATATGAAAACCAGATGGGGCAGCTGCAACATCACCAAAAAACGTATCTGGCTCAATTTAAAACTGGTGCAATATCCGCCGGAATGTCTGGAATATGTGATATTGCATGAGCTGATTCATTTGAAAGTGCCAAATCACAGCGCAGATTTTTATGCAGAACTGGATCAGTATATGCCGGACTGGCAGATGCGCAGAAAACTATTAAATAGAAAATAAAAAGCCGGTACAAACCAATCCTAATGTAGAGAGTGGTTTGCATATAAGCGAGCTAAAAATTGTGTTAAAAAGAATACTGCAAAATCCTGTCTTAAAATCTCACATGCTATCTTGACGGAATGGCGTTTTTCGGAGATAATATTAAGATAGGATTTTTGTGTTTATCCGAAAGTGTCGGCGTTTATACGAGGCAAGTTCGTATATAAATGCTGTGAAATAGAAGGGAGTAACGATATGAAACCGATTGTAGCGATTGTAGGCCGTCCAAATGTGGGGAAATCGACTTTGTTTAATCGTTTAACACGTACGAAGATGGCGATTGTAGAGGATTATCCCGGTGTTACCCGCGACCGTTTGTATCAGGATGCGGAATGGAACAACCGTAAATTTACTTTGATTGATACCGGCGGTATTGAAGTGCGCAGTGAAGATACCATTCTGGCACAGGTGCGCACACAGGCACAGGTGGCCATGGAAGAAGCAGATGTGATTATCTTTATGTGTGACATCAAAGCAGGTGTTACCAATGAAGATATGGAAATTGCCAACATGCTGCGCCGCACCAAAAAAGATGTGATTCTGGCAGTCAACAAGGTAGAGGATTTTAATCATCTGGAAGATTTGTATGAGTTTTATTCACTGGGGCTGGATGAGCCATATCCGATTTCTGCAAGCCACGGTATGAACACCGGGGATTTGCTGGATCGTTTGATGGAGCTGATTGATAAATACGATGAAGAAGATTATGAGCCGGATGTTATCAAGATTGCTGTAGTTGGTCGTCCAAATGTAGGGAAATCTTCTTTGACCAATGCGATTTTAGGGCAGGAACGTGCCATTGTCAGCAATATTCCGGGCACTACCCGCGATGCTATCGATACACCGTTTGAACGCAATGGTCAGCAGTATGTGATTATCGATACTGCAGGGATGCGCCGCAAAAGCACAGTGGCGGAAACTACTACAGAACGCTACAGCGTTATCCGTTCGCTTCGTGCGGTAGATCGCTCTGATGTGGTGCTGATGGTGATCAATGCGGAAGAAGGCTTGATTGAGCAGGATAAAAAAATTGTTGGCTATGCTCATGAACAGGGTAAAGCGATTATCCTGGTAGTGAATAACTGGGACCTGATCGAAAAAGATGATAAAACTGCGTCCACTATGGAAAAGGAAATTCGCAGTGAGTTGTTGTTCCTGCAGTATGCACCGATGATTTTTGTATCGGCTATGACCAAGCAGCGTGTACACAAACTGATTGATATGATTAATTTTGGTGTTGAGCAGAACAATCTGCGTATCAGCACCAGTGTATTGAATGAAGTCATTCGCGATGCGGTGCAGTTGAATCCGCCTCCATCTGATAAAGGCAAACGTTTGAAAATTTACTATGCTACACAAAGCGGTGTTTGTCCGCCGACTTTTGTGCTGTTTGTCAATGAACCGGAAATTATGCATTTCTCTTATGAACGATTCCTGGAAAACAAAATCAGAGAAAATTTCGGGTTTGAAGGAACACCAATTCGTATTGTAGTAAGAAAACGTTCTGAAGACGAAAAATAAACTGTGAATTCATTGCATAATTGAGCGCTATCAATTGTGTAATACGCAAATTGCTGCGTAGGGAGTGAAAGCAATGGATGTATTAAAAATAGCAGCAGTCATTGTATGTGCTTACTTTTTAGGTGCGATTCCATTTGGATATCTGGTTGGTCGTCTAAAGGGTATTAATATTCGTGAGCATGGCAGCGGCAATATTGGATTTACCAATGTGTGGCGCGTGCTTGGGTTTAAAATCGGGCTTGTGGTGCTGTTCTGTGATGGGCTGAAAGGCTGGCTGGCATGTTTTGTCGGGTTTCAGCTCTTTGGCGAATGGGGCGCATTAATTGGCGGTATCGTGGCGATTCTGGGGCATTCTTTCAGCTGCTTTATCGGGTTCAAGGGCGGCAAAGGCATTGCCACCGGCGGCGGAATGCTGCTGTATATGTCACCGCCGACACTGATTGTATTGATTAGTCTTGTAGCAATTGTGTGTTTTACGATTCGGTATATGTCGATAGGGAGCATTCTGGCAGCTTTTCTGGCACCGTTTACATTGTATGTATTTGGCGCTTCTCCGGTATATGTATTTGGCATTATACCGGCAGCGGCTTATGTGATTTATCTGCATATTCCAAATATAAAACGGTTGATGAATGGGACAGAAAATAAATTATCTTTTGGCAAGAAAAAAATGGATCAATAGGGAGGCGGCGTGTATGGCAGACAATATGGCGAAAGTAACGATTATGGGATGCGGAAGCTGGGGGACAGCTTTGGCGATTGTGCTTGCGCAAAAAGGAATTCCGGTAACAATGTGGTGCCGTCGTGAAGCACAGGCAGTGGAAATGAATACACAGCATACCAATGAAAAATATCTCCCGGATATTTATTTGCCTGAGAATATTTCTGTTACTACCAGCCTTTCTGATGCGCTGCAGGATGCAAAGTTTGTGGTGCTGGCAGTGCCTTCTCAGACATTGCGCGAAAATCTGGAACAGGCAAAACCGTATCTTGCTTCCGATGCCATTCTCATCAATACAGCGAAAGGCCTGGAAGTAGGCAGCAACATGCGTCTCAGTCAGGTGGCAAATCAGGTGATTCCGGGCAGTATGGAACGCTTTGTAGCATTTTATGGCCCAAGCCATGCGGAAGAAGTAGGGCGCGGTCTTCCGGCTGCTATTGTGTCCACTTCTGTCAACAAACATGCAGCTGAGGCGGTACAGGATTTGTTTATGTCTCCTGCATTGCGCGTATATACCAACGATGATTTGATTGGTGCCGAAATCGGAGGCGCTATTAAAAATATCATTGCCATTGCTACCGGTATTGCGGTAGGGCTGGGGTTTGGCGATAATGCACAGGCTGCGCTCTTAACCCGTGGTATGGCAGAAATTACTCGTTTCGGTACAGCACTGGGCGCGGATCCGCTCACATTTTCAGGGCTTACAGGCATTGGTGACCTGGTAGTAACTTGTACCAGCCGACACAGCCGAAATCATCGCTGCGGTCTGGCACTTGGCCTGGGTAAAAGTCTGGAGCAGATTTTTAATGAAATGGGCATGGTAGTAGAAGGTGTGAAAACGACTAAAGCGACTGCAGAGCTGGCAAAGGAAATGGGTATTTCCATGCCGATTACCGAATGTATGTATCGAGTGCTGTTCGCCGGTTTGCCTGTAAAAGATGCGGTGAATGAATTGATGACCCGCAACAAACGAAGCGAACAGGAACGGGATCTGTTGGCCGGGATAGAATAACAAGGAGGGAGTTCTATGAGCAGCAATCCAATCAACAAAGCTGTAAAAGCTGTGTGGAGTTTGAAAAAAACTGTGCCATTGGCCGGCAATCTTATGATTGATCCGCGTGTGGCGCGCAGCAGCAAACTGATTTTTGTATTTGTATCGTTGGGGTATTTGTTGTTCCCTTATGATTTTATTTTTGATTTTCCTCTGTTTGGGCAGTTTGATGATCTGGCCGTTGTGGTGATGATGTTAAACTGGTTTATTCGCAATACGCCGGCACATATTCTGGACGAATATGGATGGGATGGTAAAGACGTTGTGCTGAAAAAAAGCAAAAAACAGCTTGCCAAAATGCAGGCGCGCAACAAAGTTATTCATAAAGTGACCGGAATTGATTTGAATGCGAAAGCGGAAGCAAGAGCACAGAAAAAAGCAAATAAAAAGAGTAAATAAAATACAAAGCAAAAACGAGCAGATAGAAGGTGACAGGATTGATTATCGATTTACAGAATGTCAGTTATCGTAGAAATGGACACATGATATTGAAAAATATCGACTGGCAGGTAGAAGCCGGAGAACATTGGATTATTTTAGGGTTAAATGGCTGTGGCAAGACGACGCTGCTGGAGATGATTAACGGGTATATCTTTCCTATGTATGGCGGCAGTGCCAATGTGCTGGGGTATCAGTTCGGCAGTTGTCCGATTGCGGATTTGCGCAAACATATCGGATGGATTAGTAATGCATTGTCACAAAATCTGCCAGTGAATGATACACCGTTAGAAATTGTATTGTCCGGAAAATTTGCCAGCATTGGTTTGTGGGAAAAGGTAAGTGATGCAGATGTCAAGGAGGCGGAAGCGATTCTGGATAAGCTTGGGATTCTGCATTTGAAAGAGCGCACTTACAGCAGTTTGTCTCAGGGTGAAAAACAAAAAGTGATTATCGGCAGAGCGCTCATCAGCAATCCGGAAATTATTATTTTCGATGAGGCTTGCAATGGTCTGGACATTTTCGCGAAACGAGACTTGTACAGAATCATTGAAAAACTGGCCGAAGAGAACAAAAGTATTTTCTTTGTTACCCATAATACGGATGAAATTTTGCCGATTTTCAACAAAGCGCTGCTGATTAAAGATGGTGAAGTACATTCGAAAGGCGACTTAAAAGAAGTGATTCAGCAGGAAAATCTGCAGGATTTCTATGGCAGCGAAGTAGATGTATTTGAACGCAATGACCGTTTCTTTATTTTTGCAAAGTAATTGTTAAATACAATAGGAATATCAAAATATACAAAAAACCTGCGAATATTTTTTCGCAGGTTTTTTGTGCAGTATAGCAACATATCGGTTATGCAAGTTCAAGTGTTTCTTCAGGCTTAAGTACGGTACATGGAATGCCGAAATTCAGAAGCTGATTGGAGTAAAAGTTTTCGTTTTGCGCAATCACCGGGAAGGTGTTGTAATGCATCGGCACAATTTGTTTGGCTCTGAGTGCACGTGCTGCCAGCATTGCATCAGAGACATCCATTGTATAGTTGCCGCCGATTGGCAAGAGGGCTACATCGATACGGTTTGCATTGCCAAGCAGTGTCATTTCATGGCTTAGTCCGGTATCACCTGCGTGATAAATGGTGTAGCCTTCCGCTTTGATTAGAAATCCGCATGGATTGCCCATGTAAATCATTTGGCCGTTTTCTTCCAGAGCAGAGCTGTGCAGAGCACTGGTCATTTTCACAATGCCAAAATCAAACTGATATCCGCCTCCAATATTCATACCGTGGGTATTGGTTACACCTTTTTGATTTAAATAACTTTCGATTTCCGGATTGCAGATTACCAGACAGCCTGTGCGTTTTGCAATGCTGACGGTATCTCCGATATGGTCATGATGGCCGTGTGTTACTAAAATTACATCAGGATTTAATTCATCGGCGCTGATTTGTGCCATTGGGTTGCCGGTAAGGAACGGGTCAATGAGCAGGTGTTTGCCGATTTCATGAAAGTTGCCCCAGTAATCTTCGGTGATGATAGAAAAACATGCATGACCGTGAAATTGTATTTTCATAAATATCACTCCAAATAATAATGAAATATGAATCCTGTTTGTATAAAATACGGATAGACTTAAGAATATGTGTTTCGAATCTTTTGCATTGCACAAAGCCATTGCTGAAAGATTGTCTCGTGGCGTTGTGTTTTTAGCGATTGAATATATTGTTCTACAAAAAACAGCTGATGGTTGTTCAAATGACAGAGGCATTCTTTTACAGGCAGCAGTGCGTCATCTTCGTAAATTACTTTTATTTGCATAATCATTCTCCTTTGTGTACCGAATGCAATATTACATACAGTAAGCATAGCATGATAGACAAGGGAGAATCTATGCAAAATTTCTGGAAGCGGTTTGTCTTGACATCAAAAAGCTGCTACATGAAACCAATCATGCAGCAGCCTGTAAAAGAAATCAGAAATTAAACGATTTTTGGCTGTGGGTAATCTACACCAAAAGTTTCAACGGTCATTTCTTTGATGATTTCAGGAGATTTTGGTTTGTCGCCATAGCCTGTAGCTACTTCAGCAATACGGTTAACTTCGTCCATGCCTTCGATTACTTTGCCGAATGCCGCATAAGCACCATCTAAATGTGGAGCATTTTTGTGCATGATGAAGAACTGACTGCCTGCAGAGTCCGGATGCATGGAACGAGCCATGGAAATCACACCCGGTTCGTGTTTTAAATCGTTCTGGAAACGGTTCTGATTAAATTCACCTCTGATGCTGTAGCCAGGGCCGCCCATACCGTTGCCGTTTGGACAACCGCCCTGAATCATGAATCCGTAGATTACACGATGGAAAGTCAGATTGTTGTAAAAGCCTTTGTTTACCAGATAAATAAAGTTGTTAACAGTGTTTGGTGCAACATCTGGATATAATTCAATTTTTACAGTGTTGCCGCTGTTCATAGTCATGGTTACGATTGGATTCTGTGCCATGATAAATACCTCCGTAAATTAAAATTGTTTTTGCTGCGAACTATTATAACATAACAGGGGCGGAATGTACCATAGAATTTTACAAATTCTTTTTTCATTGGTGAAAAAATTATGGTATTTAGTTTGTTTTCAGAGAAAAAAACAAATATCGTACTATATTCAGAAAAAAATAATAAATTCATGATGAAAAATAGCAGACAAAAGCAGGAATCTGTGATACAATAAAAAATAATTATTCCCTATTTTCGTGTGGCCTTTTTTAGGGTATGCATGAATGGATAAGGGAGATTGAGAGGTGACTTTGTGCGAAACAAAAAAAGGCTCATTACAGCGGTGCTTGCTTTGTGTACTTTTACAGGGAGTATGGTAATGCCGGTGTATGCAGCCGAAACAACAGACTTACAACTGATTATCAATGATACCCTTTATGTAGCTTCTGATAAACAAGTAAGCGCACAGCTGATAGAGGGGCGCACGTATGTGCCGATAAGCTTTTTGGGTGCTGCATTAGATTATCGGGTGCAATGGCTTAAACAAAGTCGCAAGGTATGTATTTTTACTGATGAAAGCACGCCTTTTTATGCCGAAGATGCATTTCCATCTGTGGCTGAAGACACAACGATTCAAATATTAATTGATGGTGAAGTATTAGAAATTGCGCCAACGTATGGGGTTCCGTTTTTGCATGAAAAAGGACGTGCGATGGTTCCGCTGAGCGTTGTTGCTGCAAAATTGAATTGTGATGTGGCATGGCAGGATGGTGTTGTTCTGGTGACGGAAATACCGAAGGCTGTATCGGAACCCTCTGATAATCGGGATAATCAAGTGGCAGATGTAACAGACCGTAACCAGGGTACGGATAGCAATCGCGCAGATAGTATAACTGCTGCAAATACCAATTCATCTGATACAGATAAAAGCAATCATGACGAGCTCACAGATACAGTGCCGTGGTATTACAGTATCAGTATTCAAGGAGAAAGTGTGGCGACTGCAGAACAGCTGGAAGCTTATTTATACAGCAAAACGGACTATGTGCAGAATATGATGGCAAAGCGTTATCCGGATCGCGTGTTTATCGGTTATCCGGAAAATATTGCTGAATTATATATTGAAATCGGGAAAAAGTACAATATTCGCGGAGATTTAGCGTTTGCACAGGCAGTGAAAGAAACGGGATTTTTCCAGTTTTACGGTATTGTGCAGCGGGACCAGAATAATTTCTGCGGACTGGGTGCTACCGGTGTAGTCAATGATGGTGATGAACTGCAAAACGGTGTTAATCCGGAACGTGCAGTATATTTGCCAGGTGTACATGGTATTACGTTTGGCACGGTTGCCGACGGTGTAGAAGCTCATATTCAGCATTTGTATGCGTATGCTGCTGTCGATGAGTTACCAGATGGATGCGAACTGGTGGATCCTCGTTTCAAGTATATTAACCGGGGAATTGCACCTTTGTGGACAGGCTTGAATGGACGATGGGCCGTACCGGGAAATGGATATGGTGAAAGTATCATTTCTGATTATTGGATGGATGCATTAGATGTAAACGGTATAGCGATAGATGATTTGGAAGAAATCATGATGCATTAAACAGTTTATAAAAATATATAGTGATTCTGAATATAACAGGAGGGGTATTATGGGAAATCCAAAAGTAGGAATCGTGATGGGCAGCGATTCCGATTTAAAAATTATGCAGGATGCGGTGAAAGTGCTGCGTGATTTTGGTGTAGAAAGTGAATTGGTAGTAGCTTCTGCACATCGTACGCCTTACAAAGCATTGCAGTATGCGGAAACTGCGGAAGAACGCGGTATTGAAGTGATTATTGCAGGTGCCGGCGCGGCTGCGCATTTAGGCGGTGTATTGGCAGCGGTGACTCCTTTGCCTGTAATCGGTGTGCCAATCAATGCAACTGCATTGAATGGTCTGGATGCGTTGTACGCAATGGTGCAGATGCCTTCCGGTATTCCGGTAGCAACTGTTGCTATCAATGGTGCTAAAAATGCCGGCATTCTGGCTGCACAGATTTTATCTGTAAAAGATCCGGAACTGCGTAAACAGCTGAAGGCTTATAAGGAAAAGATGGCGCAGGAAGTTGAAGTTAAAAACCAGCGTGTACAGGAAGCGGTTATTGAGTAATCGCATCTGATGATAAAATGTTTATTATAACGGCTTGAGCCGTTTCATAAAAGGAGAGAATACAATCATGGCAGAGCAGAGTTTAACTTATAGTGGTGCCGGGGTAGATATCACAGCCGGCAATCAGGCGGTAGAACTGATGAAACCACTGGTAAAATCTACATTCAGAAGTGAAGTGGTAACCGATTTAGGCGGCTTCGGCGGTTTATTTGCACTGAACAAAGACAAATACGAAGAACCTATTTTAATTTCCGGCACTGATGGTGTTGGTACCAAACTGAAAATTGCGTTTGAAATGAATAAACATAATACCATCGGGATTGATGCAGTGGCAATGTGTGTAAACGATGTACTGGTAAACGGTGCTGAGCCATTATTTTTCCTGGATTACTTGGCAGTAGGTAAATGTGAACCTGAACAGGTGGCGGAAATTGTATCCGGTATTGCAGAAGGCTGCCGTCAGGCAGGCTGCGCATTAATCGGCGGTGAAACTGCTGAAATGCCTGGTTTCTATCCGGTAGGGGAATACGATGTTGCCGGTTTTACAGTTGGTATTGTTGATAAAAAGAAAATCATTGACGGCAGCAAAATCTGTGCCGGAGATGTACTGTTAGGTTTGCCATCTACAGGGGTTCACAGCAATGGGTTCTCTCTGGCTCGTAAAGTGCTTTTAGAACATGCCGGACTCAAAATGGGTGATGAAATCGAAGCATTAGGCGGTGCAAAACTGGGCGATGTAATTCTGACACCGACCAAGATTTATGTAAAAACAATTCTGGATCTGATTGAAAAAGCAGAAATCAAAGGGATGGCACATATTACAGGCGGCGGTCTGTTAGAAAATATTCCGCGTGTATTGCCTGAAAACTGTCAGGTACAGATTGACAGCACCACATGGCCGATTCTGCCAATCTTCCAGCTGATTCAGGAAAAAGGCAATGTAGAAAAACGCGAAATGTTCCGCACATTCAACATGGGTATCGGTTTTGTTATGATTTGTGATGCAGAAAATGCTGAAAAAGTAAAAGCTGCATGTGCTGCTATTGACCAGCCTGTATATCAGATTGGTGCAATTGTAGAAGGCGAAAAGAAAGTAGTTATTGACCAGACTTGTGAGCTGTAATTGCTGAATCTGGCATAGATTGAGGGGGAAAAACATGGGAATTCGTATTGCTGTACTGGCTTCCGGGCGCGGAAGCAATCTGCTTGCAATTATGCAGGCAATTACAGATGGTGCCATTGATGGTGAAATCGCAGTGGTATTGAGCGACAAAGAAGGCGCAATGGCTTTGGAACATGCGAGAAAAGCAGGGATTCCTGCCTATCATGTAAATCCAAAAGCATTTGCTGATAAATCTGAATATGAGGCAAAACTGCTGGAATATATT
>JAGARS010000031.1 GCA_017622155.1 Peptococcaceae bacterium | reverse complement strand
TCAGGACAGTGGCTCTGTCATCCACCTTGATTAACTGCTTATATTCATAGGTGCTCAGTACTTCCTCAGAAAAATAAAAAGAATTATTTTCGCCCTGCTCAAAAGACAAGCACGGATAATGCTGCAGTTCCTCCAGCGTAATCTCCTTTGCACCGCAGACAGCAGTGACACAGGAACCGCCTGCAGAACAGCAGACACCATCTGCTCCTGTTGTACAGGAACCGGTTCAGCAGCCTGTCGAACAGCCGGCCTCCGGCACAGTGACGCTGCATGGCACTGCTAATAACGGCAGCGTGACATTGCAGTGGAATGCACCGGGCAGCAGCAGCTATCAGTATTATCTGTTCCGTGATGGTGCACAGATTGGTCTGGGCAATGATATTACATCTACCTCTTTTGTAGATGACAATGCCGCAAGCGGAGCCAGCCATACGTACTTTGTAATCTGTGTAGACAAAACCACACAAGAAGAAGTATGTCGTTCCGAAGCCATTAACGTAACCGTATAAACCAAATAAAATGCAAAATCGCGTGGAATTATCCACGCGATTTTTTATGCGTATGTAACAGTCCTCTGTTTGCCTGCATATATTGTAGTAATTATGTTTTGTACTGCCTATGAACAATCGGAGGAGGATGGTTATGTCCAGAATGCGTCAGATTCCTGTTATCGATGCCTCACAGCGAGAAAGAATGCTGCAGCAGAATCAGCCGCCAAGTATGAGAACTGTAAATACGTCTTACAATGTACTGCCGAAACAAACATGCTGCCGGCCACATATGAGAAAACCGCCCGCACCCAAATTCCGCCTGAGTGATGCACCGTCACTGATTCGCAGCGGATGCAGCTCTGTACGTCAATTATGTAATAATGTACAGAATATCACAGTTGATTTAAACAATTTAATGGGTTCGGTGGAAAGTATGGTGCCGCTTTTAAACACATACCTCACCATGCTGCAAAGCCGCAATGCCATACCAGAGCAGGAGCCGGAACCGCCTATTGAAGTGCCGCAAGCAGCGCCTGCTGCAATATCCGGCTCTATGCCGCGCCCGGAAGATATTCAAACATTGCTGGAAAACCCTCTGGTACGCAATTTACTTACAGGATTTATGCAAAGCGGCGCATTCCCTAACATCACTGCGATGAAAGAAAATACGCCACATCAATCGTAATTGTTATTCCGTTATGATACTTGAATGCTTTCTACTGCACCCAGAATTGTAATTTCCATGTTTTCTTTGCGGAACATTTCTTCTGCCAGCTGTTTCACATCAGCGGCGGTCACTTTGGCCAAATCAGCCACATTGTCTTCCGGTGTGATAACACGGTCGTAATTAAGCATAGAACGCCCCAGCTTGTTCATGCGGCTGCTAACTGTTTCCAGGCCCATGAACAGGCTGCCTTTCAGCTGGCTGAATGTTTTTTTCAAGTCTTCTTCGGTAATACCATTTTGCCGCACATCGTCCAGCTCTTCCATAATAATATCAACAACACGCTGACAGTTTTCCGGGCGTGTGCCTGCAGATACAATAAAAGCACCGGTATCAGCATAAGAGCCTGTAAAGGTATACACCGAATATGCCAGCCCTTCATCTTCACGGATTTTTTTCACCAGGCGAGAACTCATACCGCCGCCCAGATAAGTGTTCAGAATGCTGAGCGGGAACAGACGGTCATCTTCTTTGGCTACCCCCGGCATTGCCACACAGATTTGCGTCTGTGCAATATCTTTCTGATAACAATGCACACCGGAAGAAATCTGCCCAGCTGACAGGTTCTGATTTTTTTCACCGCAAGGCAGATGCCCAAGCCATTCCTGTACGGCTGCCACCACCTGTGCATGGCTGATATTGCCTACAGCCGATATCACGATATTTTTGCCGGTATAATGCTGCTGCATATAAGATTTCAACGCATCATGATCAAATGCCGCAATGCTTTCTTCTGTGCCCAGAATTGCCCTGCCCAGCGGATGGTTCGGCCACAGATTGGCTGCTAACAAGTCCTGCACATTTTCATCAGGGGTATCTTCATACATTTTAATTTCTTCAATGATAACTTCTCGCTCTTTGGCAATTTCTTCATTGTCAAATTTGCTGTTGAGGAACATATCAAACAGCACATCCACCGCCAAAGGAAAATGCTCCGTCAGTGTCTTGACATAATAGCAGGTATTTTCTTTGCTGGTAAAAGCATTGAGCTGCCCGCCTACTTCATCGATAGCTTTGGAAATTTCCTCTGCTGTACGTTTTTCTGTACCTTTAAACATCATATGTTCAATAAAATGCGTAATCCCCCATTGTGCTTCTGTTTCATAACGGGAACCTACACCTACCCAAATCCCCATAGAAAAAAACTGCACATGGTTTACTGTTTCCGTAATGACACGAATGCCATTGTCTAATGTGGTGATTTCATAATTCAAACTCTGCATAGTTGTACCTCTCATCCCAAGCGTATATCTGCTGCGCATCGCTATTGTATTTTAATTTTATATACCCGTTTCTTCCGACAGTATAACAAAATCCTTCTATCCTTGCAAGTCACCGGATTCTGCCATCAGCCTATCGCTTGCTTCTTCCGCGGCAGCCTCTGCAAAAGCATAATCCAGAAGCACCGTAGCATCATAAAAACGATTTCTGCTCTTTAATACTACCACAGCGACACGTTTCCCTGCTTTTTCAGCCACAGCAATGAGGCACTGCCCGGCTTCATTGGTGGTTCCCGTTTTAACACCAATGGCACCCGGATATTCTCGCAGCAGCCGATTGGTATTGTGCACCAGAAGTTTACGCCCATCCTGCCAGTGCACCGTATGGTTCTGGGTTTGTACAATTTGCGCAAACTGCGGCACCTGCATAGCGGCTCTGGTCATCAGGGCCAAATCATATGCAGAAGAGTAGTGTTCTTCTGCTGGCAGACCATTGGTATTTTGAAACTTCGTGTTTGCACAGCCCAAGAGACACGCCTGCAAGTTCATGTCGTCTACAAAAATCTCCTCGCTGCCTGATATATGTTCAGCAACAGCCACACAGGCATCATTGGCCGATTTGAGCAATGCACCATACAGCAATTCTTCAAAACACAGCACATCTTTTTCCTTTAAATTCAGCGACGACTCGCCTGTTTCTGCTGCCATCTCCGATATCACAACCTCCTGGTGCATCAAATCCTGTCGCTGAGCAGCCAGATATCCGGTCATTACTTTTGTCAGACTGGCAGGCGGCCGGCGTTCATGTTCCGCCTTGCCGTACAGCACTTCGCCGGTATCCATATCCAGCATCACTGCCGCTTCTGCTGTAATTTCCGGCACCGCCTGAGCAAAAGCAGGAGCAGTAAAACATACCACGCTATGCAGTACAAAGATGCCAATCAGGGTTAGACGAACCGCATAACCTCTCATAATACCTCCGACACTTTCGCACAGGCATAGCCTTTATCTCTGATTGTGCAAATGATATCTTCCAGCGCTTCTGCTGTATGCGCTTTCGGATGCATCAGCAGAATAGCCCCTTTGGTTAGTTTATCACCGGTGACACGCTCCACCAGTACCTCATGAGACGGTGCAGGCTGCTCCCAGTCAATCGTATCTGCTGTCCAGAGTATTGTTGTGTACCCGCACTGTTCTGCGGCCGTTAAAACGCTTTCTCCGCATTCACCATAGGGCGGCGCATAAAGTACAGGCTTATAACCAATTAAAGGCTCTAAAATCATCTCTGTTTTTGTGATATCTTCTTTATTTTCTTCTACACCCAGCTGATCCGGATGGGGATGGGCATAGCCATGATTGCCTACTTCG
>JAGARS010000030.1 GCA_017622155.1 Peptococcaceae bacterium | reverse complement strand
GTCATGCTTTTGCACCTCCAATTCCAAATACAAACTGCATGAGCATGCCGGTCACTACCAGCGACAGCAAGGTGCAGCCCAATACCACTAAGAATGGTCCTATAATCTGATAACCGGTGATTACAAATACCAGCATAGCGGCAGAGACTGCCAACAGTGCCAATGCACACAATCCTGCGCCAACCAGGAAGAAGAAGGCGATAAATTTACAACACCATACTACAATCTTGGTGCACAATGCACCCAGGCTGATATCCGGAAACGGCACCTGTTTGCGTTCTCTTGGTTCTCTCGGTGCTTTTGGCGGACGCGCTGCTTTCTCAGCTGCCCGGTGTTCTCTGCTTTCCACAGCTTTTTGTTTCATATTGGAGATTGCTTCTCCGGTTTGCTCCGAGAGATTGTATACATGTACTTTTCCGTTATGGATGGCATGGTTGATTTGCTCATCCAGATGAAGCTCGTCCATATGGAAAGCGGGTTCTTTGGCATAGCTGTGTAATACAGGCGGTTCTAATGGCTCGTAGTCTACCAGGATATATCGTTTGATAAAGAAGATAATCATATAAATGACCAGCGCCATATAAATAATCCATGCCAAAACCTCGATGATATCTATGAGGATTCTGCCGAGCCACAATTGCCCGATAGTGCTCCACATCATAGAATGTACAAGGCTGCCGCCTAATGCGATAGCTCCTAAGAATATCAGCAGGAAACAAGCCTGCAGAAACAGCTTGAACAAATCGCGAATGCTGTAGTGAAACAATGTATCAAACATGCTGCTGATAAAATGAGCGAAACTCTTTACATAATACGTGATACGCGTGGTAGAAGCGCTGCCCGATGGCTGATAGTTGGTATTCAAATGATACGCGTCCAGCAGCTCTTTGATTAACTCTTCCGGATCACCAAAATCGGCAATGGCGTCTTCCTCAGACAGCCCCGATGCTACTTTCATTTCGATATGCTGTTCATACTCACTGAGCAAATCAGCGCGTTCATCATCATTCAATACCATAAGGCGTTGTTCAAGCAATGCTAAAAATTCTGTTTTCGTCACGGTGAATCACACTCCTTGATAAAATTCATAACACTTTCATGAAAAACGAGATATTCATTTTTTAATTCATCTTTGTACATCTCGCCGGCTTTGGTGAGATGATAATATTTGCGTGGCGGGCCTTCGGAAGATTCGCGCAGATAGGTCTCAAAATATTTCTCATTGGTCAATCGTTTGAGCAGAGGGTAAATGGTACCTTCGTTTACCTCTATAATTTTGGAAACCTCGCTGACGATTTCGTAGCCGTACATGTCATTCCTGGCCAGGGAAAGCAGTACGACCAGCTCCAGAACACCTTTTTTGAATTGTGCATTCAAAACAACCACCTCCTTACAGGTTATATGTTATACCAACTACTATGCAATGTCAAGTACTAAAAATAAAATAATAGTGGAACGATTCTAAAAGACGAAAACGAGACACCGTTTGGTGCCTCGTTTATTCCGTTTGCTGTTTTCTTTTTGCACGACGTATGCGGTTGATATGTCTTTCAAAATCACCGTTGATGATTAGCTCGGCTAAAACCAGTTGCAGATAAGTTGGTACAGTGCAAGAAAGAAAACCGAGTTTTTCTTGATATTTTGCAGCCAGCGTTTTAGGCAGTATCATATACCCGATACGAAAAGATGGCGAGATTGTTTTTGAAAAGGTATTCATATAGATGACATTGTCTCTGAGTGAGTGTGAAAACAAAGTTTCCTCCGGCTTTCTCAAAACTGAAAATTCTGATTCAAAATCGTCCTCGATAATATAGCGGTTCCCTTTTTCTGCCCATCGAAGATATTCGTGCCGTTTAGAGGCACTTGCAGTAACACCGCTTGGATAACTTCTGTAAGGTGAAATATGCAGAATATCAGCTGTGCTGTTTTTTAGCGCAAGACTATCAATGCCGTCTTGTGTCAGAGGAAGCTGCTCCAAATTGACATCAGATGCTTGATAGATTTGCTCAATTTTCTTATAGGATGGTGATTCAATCGCATACACACATTCTCGTCCAAGCAATTCTACCAGCAAAGTATATAAATGTTCAGAGCCTGAACCGATTATGATTTGTTCGGTGTCAGCAAGGATGCCGCGGTTTTGTGCTAAATAAGTGCGGATTGCTTCTCTCAACTCAAGCGTACCTAGATTTGGGGAACGTACAAGCATACGTTCTCCCGCATCGCTGATAACTTTGCGCATTGTTTTGGCAAGTACTGAAAAGGGAAAATCTGTATTGGTTTGCATGTGAGCAGCACTTTGTGGCTTTTGGAGGATATTGGGGGCGAAGACACTTATAAAACCGTTGTCTGCTTGAAAAATTACAAAATATCCGCTTCTCTCCCGTGCCTCAATATAACCTTCCTCACAAAGCAAGGCATAGGCGTGTTCTACCGTTACGGTACTTATATTGCTGTTTAGTGCAACTGTGCGTTTTGATGGCAGTTTGCTTCCGAAAGGATAGATGCCGTTTATAATATCTTCTCGAACCTGCAAATACAATTGTTGATAAGCAGGTGTTGGACTGTTAAAATCAATGATATGCTTCATCTGGTAATATATAATTCTCCTTTTTTGATTATTTCGATGATATCAGATTTATTATATACTAATACAGTAAGTGCATCAATAGTAGATCATGAAATCGAGATGCTGAATGGGGGAATTGACTGTGAAAGAAAGCAATATTACGAGAAAAATTGTAATGTCTGCTATGTTTGCTGCTCTAGTTTGTATTGCAACAATGATGATTCGGATACCATCTCCATTAAAGGGATACTTGAATTTAGGCGATGGCATTGTTTTACTTGCCGGGTGGATGCTGCCTCCGTTTTATGGATTTTTAGCGGCGGGGGCAGGATCGGCACTTGCCGATTTATTTTCAGGCTATGTGGTATATGCACCCGCGACATTTATAATTAAAGGTCTTATGGCACTTGTTGCGCATTACGGTTTTCAGCTGTTCCGCAATATAATTGGCACTCAGCCATCCAGAATCGTTGCAGGGGCTGCTGCCGAGTTCGTAATGGTACTTGGCTATTTTGTG
>JAGARS010000029.1 GCA_017622155.1 Peptococcaceae bacterium | reverse complement strand
GCGTTCATATCTTTGATACCACTGGTTAAGTCTCTCTCACAGGCGATGGCTACAATGGCTTTCGGGTTGTATTCTTTGGCCAGTTTGCGGGCAAATGTGCCTCCGCTAGCCACTACCAGATGCACGCCTGTTTCCTCCGCAATTTCCAGAAGACCTGCCACACTGCATTTGCCGCATCGATGACAATTCTGCACATCTACCGTGATTTTATGTGGGCAAGATGTATTCTGCAAACAATGCGGAGCCAAAATGAGGATATCTTCCGGCTGATATTTTTTCTCCTGCGATGTGGTCATCTGGTTGTTGATTTTGATGTAGGAGTCTTCAATTTCCTCTTTTGATACCCCAAACAATCTGCCCACCCACATAGTCATCGGATAAAACAAATCAACAATACCGCGCCCGATTTTCTGCATAACAGGTGAAGCGGAATGACGCAGCAACCCTATCACCAAAAATGTCATCCCGGCACCCATAGCCAGAAATGTACAAATAAACAGCGCCACAAAACCTGTTACCATAAACTGCTTCAATGCCGGTGAACCGCTGGTCATCAACAGCCAGATAACACCGAACACAGCAAAGTAGCACAGCATCATCACCATACCCAGCAGAATAAATACACGTTTTTTCCCTTCGTGTTTTGATTCAGGTCTGTTATTATTCATAAAGCTCACCGAACACAATGCCTGTATTCACACCGGCACCGTTTGCAAATGCTTTTGCCGGCATTGCTTTTTTACCGGCCGGTTGCAGTTCTAATACTTCCAGGCATCCTTTCCCTGTCTGTACCAGAAGGAAATCCTTGCCGATTTCTACTACAGTTCCCGGCTGAGCACCTGTTTCTCTATTATTCAAGCGTGCTTTCCATAATTTCAGACGCTGCCCTTCCCACATAGTATATGCACCGGGAGCAGGTGCAAGGCCGCGAATCTGACAGAATATATGCTCTGCAGCATTTTCCCAGTGAATCACTTCATCTTCTTTCAGGATACGCGCTGCGTGAGTAGCTTTTGCGTCATCCTGTTTCTGCGGCACAATCGCACCTGCCTCAAGCCCTGCCAATGTATCAACCAGCAGCTGGCCGCCCAGTTCAGCCAGCTTATCAAACATGGTGCCGGTGGTATCTTCGTCGGTAATAGGCAGTGCAGCCTGCAGCAGCATATCACCGGTGTCCATACCGATATCCATGCGCATAGTCGTTACGCCTGTTTCTTTCAAGCCATCCAGCACTGCACGCTGAATTGGCGCCGCACCGCGATACTGCGGCAAGAGTGAACCATGCACATTGACACAGCCGTATTTTGGCAAATCCAGCACAGCTTGCGGCAAAATACGGCCAAACGCCACTACCACAATCACATCCGGATTGTACCCTCTTAACAAATCTAAAAACGCTTCATCTTTTACACTATCCGGCTGATGTACCGGAAATCCCAGTTCTAATGCACGTTCTTTCACTTCCGGAAATGCCAGTTTGTTGCCGCGCCCTTTTGGACGATCCGGCTGTGTAACAACAGCCGCTACCTCATGACCGGCATTTACCAACGCATTCAGTGATGCAACAGCAAAATCCGGCGTCCCCATAAATACTACTCGCACAGGAATCCCTCCTACTGCTGTTCATATTCGATTTCAGAAGCGATATCGATAAACAGAACACCTTCTAAATGATCAATTTCATGCTGCAGCGCTCTGGCCAGAAAGTCTTCCGCCTCAATGATAATTTCATCGCCTTCCGGTGTCAGGGCTTTTACTTTTACATAATAGCTGCGTTTTACCATACCCCACATTCCAGGGCAGCTTAAACACCCTTCCGGACCGTCCTGTTCCCCGGAACGTTCCAGAATCACCGGATTGATTAATTTTAACGGCCCCGGACCATCTTCTCCAATATCCACAACCACTGCACGTTTCAGAATACCGATCTGCGGAGCTGCCAGCCCTACACCGTTATATTCATACATAGTTTCCAGCATTCTATCCAGCATACGCACCACATTTGGTGTAATTGTAGGTACTTCCATACTTTTTTTGCGTAATAATTTATCTTCTTTTGTCACTACTTCGTATAAATCCATTTTCCATTCCTCCTGAGTATACTATAAAACATTTGATGGTTCTACATCAATAAGGATTCTCAAAGTTTTACTCTTTCTTAATAACTTCATAACCTTTTGCCCATATTCAGCTGCTTCCCGCAGTAAATCCAGCGATGTTCCCTTCAAAATAACATGATATCGGTGCCGTTTGCGAATCATGGCAATGGGAGCCTCTGCCGGCCCCAAAAATTCTATTTGCGGATAACGTACTGCAATTTTTTCTGCCATTTGGGCCATCTGCATTTCCAAGCCTTCAGCAGTATAATCCGACACCAGAATTCGCACCATATAAGAAAACGGCGGATATTCCATAAGTTCACGCATCTGAATTTCTTTCTGATAAAACCGGTTATAGTCGTGATACTGCGCACTCGTCACACTATAATGTTCCGGATTATACGTCTGAATGATAACCTGTCCCGGTTTCTCACCGCGACCGGCTCTGCCGGCCACCTGACAAAGCAGCTGAAAGGTGCGTTCCGATGCCGTATAATCGGGCAGATTTAATATCATATCCGCAGCCAGTACCCCTACTGTAGTCACATTAGGGAAATCCAGCCCCTTGGCTACCATCTGCGTACCGATGAGAATCTGTGTCTCTTTGCGTGCAAATCGTTCCAAGATTTGCTGATGAGCATTTTTGTTCTGCGTAGTATCTAAATCCATTCGTTCTGTCGTGACCCACGGCCAGCGTTTTTTGACTTCTTCCTCTACCAGTTCCGTTCCGGATCCCATATACCGAATAAATCGGCTTCCGCACTGCGGACACTGTTTTGGTACCGGTTCCATATAATCACAATAATGACATTTCGCCAACTGCTGTTCTTTATGATAGGTAAGTGCAATAGAACATTTTTCGCAGACCAGTGTATGACCGCATTCCCTGCATAAAATAGAGCTGGAAAAACCTCTGCGATTGAGAAACAGTATTACCTGCTCACCGTTTTGCAAACTGTCTTCAATAGTTTGCGCCAACCGTTGGCTAAACATACTGCGATTGCCTGTCTGAAATTCTCGTGCCATATTGACAATCTCTACTGCAGGCAATGGCTGCTGTTTGGCTCTGTGCATCATGGTAAGCAATGTGCCTCCATGTGCTGTTATATTGTAATAAGTTTCTACTGAAGGAGTCGCACTTCCCAATAAAAGAAGACCATGGTTATATTCCATACGGTGTCTGGCTGCCTCTCTGGCATGATAGCGCGGATCCGGCTCCGATTGTTTGAATGTGCTTTCATGCTCCTCATCCATAATAATCAGACCTAAATTCTGTACCGGTGCAAACACAGCACTGCGCACCCCTACAACCACACGGGTTTCACCGTTACTAAGCCTCTGCCATGCGTCAAATCGCTCTCCGTCAGACAGATTGCTGTGCAGCACTTCTACATATTCCCCAAGCACAGCACGAAACCGCCCGATCAGCTGCGGTGTCAGAGATATTTCCGGTACCAGTATGATAGCTCCTTTGCCTTGCTCCAGCACGTAGCGCAAGGTGCGCAGATACACTTCCGTTTTGCCGCTTCCTGTAACACCATGCAGCAAAGCACATTCCATACGCGGCGAATCCACCAGTTTCAATATAGTATCCAGTACAGATTGCTGCTCTGTATTCAGTACAAGCTCCCGTGTATTGCGAAAGACAGTATTGTCATCATGAAAACGCTGCACTTGCATTTTTTTGCCAATCACAAGCTGTTTCTTCTCCAGTTCTTTTACCGCCGGCAGATAATTGGCCTAGTAGCTGCGCAATGTTTTTCCGTTTGTCGGACCTTCGTAGGTCAGATAACGCAAAATCTCCCATTGTTTCACCGCTCGTCCCAGCTTTACTTTCGTCTCCTCAAGCTGTTCCGGTGTAATACAGCTTTCATACACCGTTTCTGTTTTGCTGCTGCCTTGCTGCGTAACCCCTGCTGCAATATGCACAAGTCCTGCGTCTACCAGCTGCGGCAGCAGTTGGGCTGCGCTGGCGTGCTGTTTGTATAAACGTTCCAATGATAGTTCACCGGCTGCACGAATGGTTTCGGCCAAAGCTTGCGCATCAGGCTCTAAAAACAGCAGCTGTGCCGCTGTCAAGTCTGAATCGCCATTCCACACCGCAAGTTCCTGTTTTTTTGTGCGGGCAAACTTCGGCAGCATATATTCCAGCACATAATAACAAGGGCAGAGATAATATCGGCTCATCCATAAAGCAAGCTCTACCAGCTCCGCATTCAATAATGTCTCTGATTCCAGCACAGCCAGCACATCTTTGTATGAACTGTCTGACAGTGTTTCCGGCGCATTTGACAGAATATCTACCACATACCCCTGCACCACTTGATTGCCGCGTCCCATAGGCACATGCACCATACTGCCATAGCGGATTTGCGATTGCAATGATTCCGGCACATGATAGGTTAACACATCCTGCGAATCGGCCAGTTTACGTGCTACCGCTACCTGAATATACATATCTCTGCACCTCCTTTTACTGCTCATTTTTATGTAATGCAAGAGGAAGGACATCACTTCATACAAAAACAGGGACACCGCAATTCCTGTCTGGTTCGCGGCCTCCCTGTGTCATTGATGTCGTTTCATCCTGATGCTCTTATATCTTCACAGCCAACGCTGTGAAAAGGTGCTACGCCTGTTCAGCAATCGATTGTTTCAACGCGTCTACTTTATTCAGCTGTTCCCAAGGCAAATCCAAATCGGTACGACCGAAATGTCCATAAGCTGCTGTTTGTTTATAAATCGGGCGACGTAAATCCAGTTCACGGATAATACCTGCCGGACGCAGATCAAAGTTGTCGCGCACAGCTTTGACAATCTGTTCTTCCGGTACTTTGTTTGTGCCAAAGGTATCTACCAGAATGGATACCGGATATGCTACACCAATCGCATATGCCAGCTGTACTTCACAGCGGTCTGCAAGCCCTGCCGCCACAACATTTTTCGCTACATAGCGAGCTGCATAAGCACCGGAACGGTCTACTTTTGTGCAGTCTTTACCGGAGAATGCGCCGCCGCCATGACGTGCCATACCGCCATGAGTATCTACAATAATTTTACGACCTGTTAAACCGGTATCCCCCTGTGGACCGCCAATTACAAAACGACCTGTCGGATTGATGAAATATTTTGTATTCTCATCCAGCAGTTCTGCAGGAATTACCGGTTTGATTACTTTTTCAATCACATCCTGTTTTACCTGTTCCAGAGTCGCTTCTCCTTTGTGCTGTGTGGAGATTACCACGGTATCTACACGTACAGGTTTATCATCTTCGTATTCTACGGTTACCT
>JAGARS010000028.1 GCA_017622155.1 Peptococcaceae bacterium | reverse complement strand
AGGCATTCTTGTGTACGGGCTGGTATATTATCAATATGGACAGCGTCAATATATGGTGACTGCGGATCCGGCGAAACTGATTTCGTTTTTGAACGATGTAGAGAATCGCAGCTTATTTCCGACACCGATAGAAAGCTATTCGGAACGACTGATTATTCCGGAAGGAGAAGAAGAGAATATCACCAACGGTATCAAGCTGAAGCTGGTCAGAAAGCTGCAGGAGGCTTACCCGTCAGAGGTGTTTGCGGTGCTGGCACAGCTGAATGCGCAGAAAAGCAGCTGTTTTATTGATGCTGCGCTACAGCAATATCGTTTGGAACTGGAAAGCGTATTTGATCGCGACAAAATCAAAGCATTTTGCGACTTGTGCACCAAAGCATATTTGCGCGGCAATGTATCGGAATTGACTTACCGGCAGCTGGTTGGCTGGTGCGAAAAACGTTTTGCGCAGCTGGCAGATCATATTCCGCCGGTAGGCAGCAAAGAAAAATATTTTTACGGCATGGCTGTGCTGGAAAACCATGCAGTCAGCCGCTGCATTATCAATGCAAATTTGAGCTGTATGTATGAAGAAAAATGCAAACTGGAGCAGCAAGGGAAAGTTGTCACGGCATGGCATGAGAAATTGTTTGCTATGGAACGGCAGGAAAGTTTGCGCGGAGTGCAGCAGCAGATGGCGGAATTTTTGAAAACCATTTATGATGACACGATGATAGGGCTGATAGCATCTTTGGAGCAGATGCCCGGTGCTGTTTCTGCTCAATGTTTTCACGAGGCGTTGAAGCAAGTGCGGCCTTATGGAGAAAAAGCAGAGGCACTTTTGCAGTATTACGGGAAATTATGGGGTGTATCATCAGCAGAGGAGGATGGCACATATGCAGAAACAAAATGAAAAACGGTTGGACGTACTCAAAAAACGTGTGCAGCGATGTGTATGCAAATCCTGCGGCGGACCGCTTAGCTTGCGTCAGTTGGATTATAACGAATTTGAGGATGCGCGTATTGAATTGTTCTGTGAGCATTGTGACAAGCTGGAATTCGGTATCGAACCGGAACTATACACAAGTGCGCAGTATTACGTAGATGAATATCGCGTCAATTTTTATCCGGATATGGGCAATAATCAAATGACACGCCGCATGAGTATCTCTTATGTGGCAGATATTATGAACTGGGCAATGCAGCATATGGGGTATCTCACCAAAGAAGGGTTTACCGTTGCTCCAGATATGGAAGGCAAAATTCTGCAGGAATGCATTGTACTGAATGATCAGATGGCTGATGATCTGGAGAAGGAGCTGATGCCATGACCATGCCCAATGAATCCGTAACAGAATATGTAATTGAGGCGAAAGATCTTGGCTTTCAGGTAGGGCGGCAGAAACTGTTGAGCGGTATCAATCTGCGCATCAAAAAAGGCGAACACTGGCTGGTATATGGGATGAATGGCTGCGGCAAGACAACGCTGATGAGTATACTGGCCGGATTCCGGCAGCAGACGCAGGGAGAACTGCAAGTGTTTGGCGAGCCTTTTACCAACGAAAATGTGCTTGCACAGCGGAAACGTATCGGCTGGGTGAGCAGCTCGTTTTTTGATCTTCGCTATCGGCACGAACCGGTGCTGGATATTGTACTGTCCGGTAAGTTTGGCACCTATGGCACAGGCTGGGACATTACCAGTGCTGACCACAATCACGCGGTAGATTTGCTGACAGCATTCGGATTGGAAGATAAGCGATATCTCAGCTATGACCGATTGTCCAAGGGACAGCGCCAAAATGTACTGCTTGCCAGAGCATTTATGAATCGTCCGGAGCTGCTGCTTCTGGATGAACCATATTCCGGTCTGGATGTACTGGCCAAAGCACGGTTTATGGAACTGTTAAACCAGTTGATGCAGCAGGAGGATTTGACCGTTCTGTTTGTAAGCCATGAAATCAATGATGTACGTGAACAGTTTACGCATACGATTATGCTGCGTAATGGTCGATTGTTTGCGCAGGGGAGAACCGAGGAATTATTTCAAGAGAAACAGCTATCCTCGTTTTTTCAGCAGCCTGTACAGATGCATACAGTGCAGCAGACAACCATCGCACCGGCAGATAATCATAGAAAGCTGTCTGTGGAGCTGTTCCGTTAATGAAAAAAGCATATAGCAAGAAAAGACGCTATGACAAGTGTGTGATGTCATAGCGTCTTTTTGTATCATCATAGCTAAATATATTTCCCTGCATTATCGCAAAGATGCTGTATAAATCTTTGACAGGAAGGTGTTGGCTGTGTGTTAATGTGACGAATGATGCCGGTTTGTACTACAATTTTTTCTTTTATAGGTATCATTTTTAAGCTAGAACTTGAATGAAACTCTGTTTCCAAAGCTAATCCGATGCCGGCACCGTCACGAATTAAGGCATGGAACAGTGCAGAGTTATCTGCCCAAAAAGCATTTACTTCGGAATTATAAGCAGAAATGATTTGATAAAAAATGTCTTCTTTATAATTTGCAGAGCGGTTTAAAATGATTTTCTGATTTTGCAGTTCGTATATAGATACTGTTTTATTTCTGGTATAAATGGAGTCTTTACTTACAATACATGATAATGTGCTTTCAATTAATGGAATGAATACGATGTCTTTAGGAAGAGTAGTTTTTCGTTTTACTCCATAGCCGGTAGTGATGATTCCAAAATCTACTTCCCCATTTTGTACCAGAGAAAGTGTCTCTTTTTTTTCTAAAATTTGAAAGTTTACGTTCACGTCAGGATGATGCAAAAAAAAGTAACTCAATGTATCGGTAAAAAGGAACTCTTTATGCTTATAATTGCATGCGATAGAAATCGTGTCGGAAAGCGGCTCGGCTTCGCCGAAATGTTCACCAATATCTTGATATGTTTTTAAAAGAGAACGCGCCTGCGTATATAAGTATTTCCCGTCTTCGGTCAGAGAAATGCCTTTTCGGGAACGCTGAAACAGGGACACGCCCAGTTCTTTCTCCAGATTCTGAATGGATGTGCTAAGAGCTTGCTGTGATACAAATAATCTGGACGCAGCGGTCAAGATCGCACCGGAATCAGCACAAATAACAAAATAGTACAATTGCGCAAATGTCATAACATACTCCTTTTCGTGTTGCAATAATACAGTGCAGCAAGTATCTAACCTCATTATAATATAACAAAGTGGCTTTTGTCTACAAATTTTATTTGTATTAAGCTTGCAGAAAACAAATACAGTGTGTTTTATAAAACTTAGTTGGTTTGTTATAATGAGCACAAGCGCTTATATATTTTTTTTATATTAGGAATTCCAAAAGTCCGAATTATAAGAATATTATAAGAATATTAGGAGGGATTATTATGTCAAGTGCGACAAGCAACAAAAATATGATTTATTATATTCATATTGCAGTTTATTTAATTATTACATTTGGTGTTGGTTTTCTGAAACCGTTTGGTCAGATT
>JAGARS010000002.1 GCA_017622155.1 Peptococcaceae bacterium | reverse complement strand
TTCCAGCCAATCTCAAACATCAGCCAGCCACCGGCACATAATAGCAGCGGTGCTTTGGCTGAAAGAGTGCGATAAAAGTCCAGCCCATCTTCGCCGCCCCACAAAGCCAAATGCGGTTCCTGCTGCACATCAATAGGAAGTTCCTGCATTTCCTGCGTGGTAATATACGGCGGATTTGAAATAAGCAAATGCACCGTTCCGTTCAAATCGTCAAACGGCTCTAGCAGATTTCCCTGACGGAAACTGACATGTGTGTTTAAACACTGATTGTTTTGTTCAGCTACTTTGAGCGCAGCCTCTGAAATATCACCGGCATATACAGCTGCATCCGGTTTATAATGACTGATTGCCACCGCTATAGCTCCGCTTCCGGTACAAATGTCCAGTACAATCGGTCGCGCGATAGGCTGCAGCAGTTCTAACGCTTTCTCGACCAGCCGTTCCGTATCAAACCGCGGAATCAGCACATCCGGCGTGACAATAAAGTCCAGTCCCATAAAGTTTGCACTGCCCAGCAGATACTGAAACGGCTCTCCTGCTTTACGACGTGCAACCAGTGTACGATAAGCTTCTGCTTTGTCAGCACCGATGCTGTCGGTATCATGCGCCAGCAAAAGTGCCCGATTGGTATCTAGCACATGGAAAAGCAACAGCTCCGCTTCCATACGGTTTTCCTTACCAAGCTCCGCAATAGCCCACTGCAGAATTTCTTTATTGGTACAAGCTGTTTTCATTACGCTTCATCCGCATTTTTCAGTTTTTCAGCCTGGTCGGTGGTAATCAGCGCATCAATAATTTCATCCAGCGCACCCATCAGTACTTTATCCAAATTGTGTACAGTCAGGTTGATACGATGATCGCTAACACGTCCCTGCGGGAAATTGTAAGTGCGAATACGTTCACTGCGGTCACCGCTGCCAATCATACCTTTGCGCTGTGCAGACAGCTCGCCTTGCGCTTCCTGCTGATACTTTTCCAACAGACGAGAACGCAGCACTTTGATTGCTTTTTCTTTATTCATCTGCTGGGATTTTTCATCCTGACAGGATACTACCAAGCCGGTTGGCAAATGTGTCACACGTACAGCTGACTGTGTGGTGTTTACAGACTGCCCCCCCGGACCACTGGAGCAGAATACATCGATACGTAAATCATTCATATTAATTTCTACTTCTACTTCTTCAGCTTCCGGCAATACTGCAACAGTTGCTGCAGATGTGTGAATACGACCACTGGCTTCCGTTGCAGGTACACGCTGTACGCGGTGTACACCGCCTTCAAATTTCAGCTTGCTGTATGCACCTTTCCCGTTAATCATAAAAGTGATTTCTTTGTAACCGCCAACATCAGTATAGTTGGTGTTCATCACTTCTGTTTTCCAGCCCTGGTTTTCAGCATAGCGGGTATACATGCGGTATAAATCCGCAGCAAATAAAGCGGCTTCATCACCGCCTGTACCGGCACGAATTTCCATGATAACGTTTTTGCTGTCGTTTGGATCTTTTGGTAATAACAAAATTGTCAAATCATGTTCTAACGTTTCTTTTTGTTCCGCCAGTTCCTTGATTTCCATTTTTACCATCTCGTCCATTTCCGGATCCAGTTTTTCCTGCAGCATTGCTTTGGAATCTTCCAGCTCGCTCAGTACTTTTTTGTACTGACGAAATGCCACAACAACATCCTCCAGATCAGACTGCGCTTTTGCCAGTTTGTTCAGTTCAGCAGGATTCCCCAGCACTTCCGGGTCTACCATTTTCTGATTCAGTTCTTCATATTTATCTTCTAATATCTGCAGACGGTCTAACATACTATTTATCCTCCATTACTACCGATTCAATTACTAACACTTTATTGTACCATGAAGGTATACAGATTGGCAACAATCATTACTGCCTCTGCCACCATTGGTGTATCAGTTTCCGCACCCATATGCTGTAATATCGTATCAGTAAGAATGCCTTTTTCTTGCAAGGCTGCAATTTGAGCATCATAGCTCTCTGCGTCTATTTCAGCAATGCGTGCTGTTACTGCAATCATACTGAGATTTGTTACCGGATCAGACACATCTGTTACTTTTTCTATCTCTTTACCTGTTTTGCTCATAGTATTATTCAACAGATTCTGTAAGCGGTCTTTACTTAATTCCTGGTCAAGACCATAATCATTTCCATAGCCGCCGGACACAATTCCCAAGCTGCGCAATACTTTCACACCCGGATATGCCCAATGGTCCATAAATGTTTCATGCACCTCAAAATCATCCAGATATGCGCCTTGCTGCTTTAATGTTTTCTGCACATCAGCAATGGCTTTTTCATTTGTGGTCATATCGCGGAAACTCATATCATGATTCAAAGAATATGCAGATGCCACACCTGCTGCTTCCCCTTCAGCCATACCTACCGGAATTACACGGGCACTGCCTGCGGCCAAAGAAGTATAAGATGCGCTTCGGCCAATCACCAGCATATTTTCAACATCTAATGGTACAATACTGCGAAATGGAATTGCATATCGATCCGGACTTCCTACTACTACACCATAAGTTTGCCCTGCTGCCGGCTGAATATCTGCCGGATAGGCTACAATGGCAATTTTATCCCACTGATCACGATTTTCCAGCACATCATCAATAGTCAGCTGATACTCACCAATGATATGACGGCTTTCTCTCACATACAGCTGTTCTGCAGTACCTACCAATTCAGCATTTTCAAAACCGATAAAGTTCTCACGCACGTACGGCACAATGTATTCCAACTCTTTTTGTGCACGTGCAATACCATTTGCTTTACTTTCTTCACTCAAAGGATCAACACCAAAAATAATCAATGCATTAATCAGTACATTGCCATTATCCTGTCGCGCTACATTAAAGCCGCGTAAACGCATCATAGAATCTTTTGGTTCATATCCATACCCTTCGCGGCTATAGCCCCACGCAGCTTTATTTGTTGCGCCTGTCCCGGTGTTATCATCATTTTCCAGATAGTCTGTCACAGCATCCCAGTTGACCCCTGATAATTCGAATACTAATGTCACACCCATCTGGCGATCTTTTTCGCCATAATCCTCTCCGGCTACCGTATACGGTGCCCCTGCAGCTGCAGCAACATCGGCATCCACTGTAGCATCAATGATACGACTGGCTGTATAGGTTTTCTCTTCCCCATTTTCGTTTACCACTACACCAACAATGCTGTCTCCATCCATAACAGGTTCTACAAACGCAGTGTTTAATTTTAGTGTCGCATGTTCCTCATTTACCACCCAGTCATAGAAAAACTGTTTTGCAGTCTCTACATCAAAGGCCGTGCCGCCAACTGCATTATAAAACTCCATAAATAGTCCCTGCGTCAAAATATTGCCTTGGCGGTCTTCACAAATATCGATAAAATTCAGCTGTCCTAATGTCATCAATCCGCCGAGTGCATGATCATCTTCAATCAGCAAAGTTTTCAACCCGCTGCGTGCAGAAGAAACTGCTGCGCATACACCTTCCGGATCACCGCCCACTACAATAACATCGTAATCCACACCGGCTTCAATCGTGCCATTTGGAGTTTGTGTATCTTTATCACAGCCAAATACACCACATAGTGCCACTGCACATAATAATAAAATCACAGCCCATTTTTCTTTTTTCATATCATATATCTCCTATACATTCTGCATTAAATATTCGTACACATTAGCCATCAGCTGTACCACTTCCGCCACATTTGGATTTTTTTCTCCATCAGCAAAATACGGTTTCAATTCTTCCGTTAGAATCCCGCGTTCCTCTAGTGCCGCTACATACACCTGATAGTCATTTGCATATTTCATCCCTTCTGTCTTGGCGATTGCTCTAGCTGTAGTGCCGATAATCTGACGGTTTGGCGGATTATCGTTTACCTCAATATAATCCTCTTCAATGCCGGATTTTTTCAACACATTGTTTACCATATTCTGATACCGCCAGCGGCTGATTGGCTCATCAAGCTTATAATCGTTGCTGTAGCCGCCATCTAAAATGCCAAGGCTGCGCAATACTTTAACACCCGGATACGCCCAGTGAAGCATAATGTCATCTGTTACTGTAAAATCCGGCAAATACGCGCCCTGTGCTTTTAATGTTTTCTGCATACTGGAAATCGCAGTTTTATCCATCGTCATATCACGAAAACCGATTGCATATTCCATAGAATATGCGCAGGCCACTCCCGCTGCTTCACCTTCTGCCATGCCCAGCGGAATCACTCTGGCACTGCCTGCAGCCAGCGACGTATACGATGCACTGCGCCCAACCACCAGCAAATTTTCTACCTGCAGCGGCACCAGTGAGCGAAACGGCACCGCATATTTGTCCGGACTTCCGATTACAGTGCCATAAGTTTGTGCAGCGGTCGGCTGTACATCTACCGGATATGCGCCCACTGCGATTTTATCCCATTGATCACGATTTTCTAACACATCATCAATGGTCAGCTGATACTCACCAATGATATGACGGCTTTCTCTCACATACAGCTGCTCTGCTGTATCTGCCAGCTCAGCTTTTTCGAATCCTTTGAAGTTCTCCCGAATATATGGAACCAGATATTCCATCTCCCGTTCCGCACGGGCAATACCTTCGGCTTTGCTCGCCTCACTTAACGGGTCTACACCAAAAATAATCAAAGCATTGATTAACACATTGCCGTTATTCTGTCGTGCAATGTTAAAGCCCCTTAAGCGCATCATATCATCCTGCGGTTCATACGCATATCCTTCCGCAGTATAGCCCCAGGCTGTTTTATCGGTAGCGCCCATATCGGCACTGCCCTGCTTGAACACCTCTGCTTTAAATCGCTGCCAATTCAAATGCATCCAGACTTTATTCCAGTTGACACCGGATAATTCAAATACCAGCGTCACACCCATCTGGCGATCTTTTTCACCAATATCCTCACCGGCATATGTATACGGCACACCGGATGAAGCCGCCACATCAGCATCCACCGTAGCATCGATAATCCTCGCACCGTAATAGCTGTATTTTGCACCATGCTCCTCAGTTACAATACCAACGATGGTATTACCATCCATAATCGGTTCCACAAAATCATTTTCCGTGCGCAATGTCAAAAGCGGCTCTGCTGTCACTACATCCAAAAAGAAATTGCGTGCTTCTACAATATCAAAAGCACTTCCTCCTACTGCATCATAAAATTCCTGAAAAAAGCCCTGGGTCAAAACAGTGCCATCTCGGCTTTCACACATATCAATAAAATTCAATTCTCCGATTGTCATCAAACCGCCAAGTGCTTTATCTTCTCCCAAAAGCAGTGTTTTCATGCCATTACGAGCTGCCGATACCGCTGCGGCAATTCCCTCCGGTTCTGTCCCCATCACAATGACATCATACGGTTCCGGCACATATACAGGATTTTGCCATATTTTTTCTTCTGCAATCTGTTTGCGTTCTGCTTGGCAGCCTGTCGCCAAACAGCTCAAAGTAAAGCAAACCAGGATGACCAATGCGATCGTTCTTTTTTTATTTATCATATCGTTCTCCCTCTGCAATCATTGGGCTTTCATATCAAAAGCTAATCACTGAAAAGTATACTGGATAATGCAGCAGAATACAAGCGACATCGGCATTTTTCCTTGTTTTTTTCTATGTTTCGATACAAAATCTTAACATTCTTTTCCCAAAAAGCTATTGCTTTTTTTACTGTATAGCGCTACAATATACACTGTTAGCACTCAACAAGAAAGAGTGCTAACAAAACTTTGTTAACCATTTATTTTCTATATATGAAAGGAACGATGAACCTCATGACAACAGCAAAAACAGAGTTCAAAGCTGAATCCAAACGCTTGCTGGATTTGATGATTAACTCTATCTACACTCACAAAGAAATCTTTTTGAGAGAAATTATCTCTAATGCCAGCGATGCCACCGACAAACGCTATTACAACGCAATGCAGCGTGGCGAAACCGGTCTGAACCGTGATGCGCTCTCCATAGATATCGGCATCGATAAAGAAAACCGCCGTATTGTAGTGGCTGACCATGGCTGCGGCATGACCGAAGAAGACCTGCATAACAACTTAGGAACCATTGCAAAAAGCGGCTCTCTGGATTTCAAAACCAATCAGGAACAGACAGACGAAATTGACATCATCGGTCAGTTCGGGGTAGGCTTCTATTCCGCATTTATGGTAGCAAAAAAAGTAACTGTCTACACACGCAGCGAAGCAGCTGATACCGGCTACATGTGGGAGTCCGATGGTGCTGACGGATATACTGTACTGCCATGCGACAAAGAAATGATCGGTACCGAAATCATTATGGAACTGAAAGAAAATACCGAAGACGATGATTACGACCAGTACTTAGACCAGTACAAACTGCGCAAACTGGTGAAAAAATATTCCGACTACATTCGCTACCCGATTCGTATGACCATGACACATCAGCGTCCTGCACATCCGGAAGACGATGAGAACTTCGAAATGGAAAGCTATGTAGAGCTGGAAGTAGTAAACAGTATGACACCGCTGTGGAAAAAGATGCCTGCACAGATTACAGAAGAAGAATATCACAATTTCTACATGGAAAAATACTATGACTACGAAGCACCACTGGCAACCATTCACAGCAACACAGAAGGTTCTGCGACTTACAATGCGCTGCTGTTTATTCCACAGCATCCGGCCAATGATTTTTACACCAAAAACTTTGAAAAAGGACTACAGCTTTATGCCAGCGGTGTACTGATTATGGATAAATGCAGCGACTTGCTGCCGGATCACTTCGCATTCGTAAAAGGTCTGGTAGATTCTCAGGACTTATCCCTGAATATCTCTCGTGAAATGCTGCAGCATGACCGTCAGCTGAAAC
>JAGARS010000027.1 GCA_017622155.1 Peptococcaceae bacterium | reverse complement strand
ATATTTATCCAGTTTACTCTGATAGCGTTTTGCCAGTGTCTGCACAGATGCTCTATTATCTGCTTCTGCCTGTACGATTGCCTGCTGCAATACCTGTTCCTGTTTCGTTTCTATATATTGTTCAAATGCATCTTTCAACAATGCTTCAATTTCTTTCACTTTCATCTGCTGCATTTTATTGCGCTCCTTTTCCAGCATTTCTTTTTCATATGAATTTGCTACATATCATACCACACATTCGTGCATTTGCAGCATAATGATTTATTGTACTATGTATAAAAAAAGAGCCTGCAATCATCACAGGCTCTCTCATAAACATTATATTAGAATGCGATATCTTCGTCTTCTACGTCTTCGATTAATTCGCTTTCAAAAGTGTATACTACAGCATCACATTTTGGGCACAGAATTTCAACGGTATCGTACTCGCCTTCGTCGTCCATCATTTCGTCATAGAAGCAAACGGTTTCGCCGCATTCCGGGCATTCTACTTCGATGATTTCGCTTTCTTCGTCATAATCATCACAGCCGCATGCACAACCGGATTCACAGTCACATTCGTCTTCCATATCGCAGTATTCTTCTTCTAATGTTTCAATACCCAGAATGTCTTCTACCAGTTCCAGGTCTTCATCAATAATGTCCAGAAGTTCTTCTGCGTCTTCTAAATCTGCATCAATAGATTCTACATATTCCTGCAATTCATCCTGTTCTTCGTACAGGTCATCAACAGCCTCTACCAGTTCATCCAGAATGTCAATCATTGCTGCAAACAGTTTCTTTTCTTTTTTATCTTCAAAATCCATGCCGTCCAGCATGCCTTTCAGATAAGCCATTTTTGTATAGATATCCATCGCAAAAAACTCCCTTCATCCTGCTCGAAACGAACAGATTCATTTTTATGGTAATTTAAAATTACGCTCTTTCAATATAAGAACCGGTTCTGGTATCGATACGCAGAACTTCATCAGTTTCAATAAACATTGGAACCTGAACAACTGCACCTGTTTCCAGAACAGCTGGTTTGCTGCCGCCTGTTACAGTGCCGCCTTTGATGGTTGGTTCGGTTTCTACTACACGCAATTCAACTGTATTTGGCAGTTCAACTTCCATTACTTCGCCTTTGAAGTATGTTACGATGCAGTCCATGTTTTCTTTCAGGAATTTTTCGCCGCCTGCCATCTGTGTTTCAGTCAGCATTTCCTGATCGAATGTATTGTTGTCCATAAATACATAGCTTTCGCCATCAAAATACAGATACTGCATTGGTTTACGTTCCATGATAGCATCCTGGAATTTTTCACCCGGACGGAAAGTACGTTCAATAGATGCACCTGTTTTCAGGTTTTTAATTTTTGTTCTTACGAACGCTGCACCTTTCCCTGGTTTTACATGCTGGAAATCAACGATTTTGCATGGATCCCCTTCTAATTCAATTGTTAAACCTGTTTTGAAATCGCTTGTATCGATCATACAAAACTCCCCCTATAAAATAATTAATTCTTTTGGTGAATGGGTTAAATTAATATAGCCATCCTTTTTTATGACCACAAGATCCTCTATTCTAACGCCGCCCCAATTTGGCAGATAAAGCCCAGGTTCTACAGTAATCACCATGTTTTCCTGCATTACTTCTTCTGCTTTTGGCGAGAATCTTGGTTCTTCATGAATCTCAAGCCCTACACTGTGCCCGAGGCCATGTCCAAAGAAAGGACCATACCCCGCATCCTGAAACACATTTTGCGCAGCCATATGCACTTCTTTACCGGTTACTCCGGCTTTGATAGCCGCCAGCGCTTCTTCTTGTGCTTTTCTCACTAGATTATAAACTGTTTCTTGCTTTTCGTCAACTTGTCCAAGCGCAATTGTTCTAGTAATATCAGAACAGTACCCCTGATAGATACAGCCATAATCCATTGTAATAAAGTCACCGATTTCTACCTTCTTGTCAGTAGCCACACCATGCGGCATGGAAGACCGTTTCCCGGAAGCTACAATTGTGTCAAAGCTTACGCCGCTCGCACCTGCTCTGCGCATCTGAAACTCCAGTTCCATAGCAATTTCCAGCTCAGTCATGCCCGGCTTAATCAGCTTAATCACATGAGAAAACGCTTCATCACTAATTGCCTCTGCCTTTGCAATCAACGCAATTTCGTCTTCGCTTTTTACGCGGCGAAGTTCTTCGATAAAGCCTTTCAGCGGTGTGATTGCTTTTCTGCGAACATGGTGTGCCAGAAGTTCAAATTCTTCTACAGTCATGCGATCGCTTTCAACACCTAAAGTAATGACATCCAGCTCTTCCATCACCATACGCAATGTAATCACCGGTTCATAATGCTGAAAACGCACAATTTTACAGCCGTGTGCCTGCTGCTGTGCCTGTTCCACATAACGAAAATCTGTCATCAGATATACATCTCTCTGGGTTACCAGCACCCAGCCAAAAGTACCTGTAAAACCTGTCAGATACTGACGATTTTCTTTGGAAGTCACCAGAAAGCCATCTAAATCCAAAGCCTTCATTTTTTCGCGCAGCTTCGCAACTTTTATACTATTTAGCATGCCTATTCTCCATTTCTGCAGCGTATTGCAGTACAAATATACTCTGTACCACCCTACCCTACATAATACCATAAACTTCCTTTGTCTTACAAGATAGAATTTATTATTTTACGGGTTTTTTCAATGATTTTCATTGAATTATATTGTTTTTTATTTATTTTCCGCTTACTGCAATATCGGCAATCCGAATCGTCGGTGCACCTTGACTGCCAAAGAATGTGAGATCATTCCCAACACCGCTGATTTGTTTGAGCAGTTCTTGGAAATTGCCTGCAATTGTGATACCCCGAACCGGTCGCGTCAATTGTCCATGCTCAATCAAAATACCCGATGCACCAAAGGAGAAATCTCCCGAAACTGCATTGGCTGTGTGCGCCCCCATGATGTCAGTAATATATACACCATAACCAACTTCAGCAATCAGCTGAGCAGGAGAAAGATTGCCTGCTGCAGCATAATAATTTGTAGTGCCGATATGCGGAGTCCCTTTATAACCACTGCGCATACCGTTGCCGGTTGATACGGTTCCGGCTTTCACTGCAGATACGGTATCATACAAATACTGCTTCAGCACACCATTTTCTATCAGAACAGTGCGCTCCACAGGAACCCCTTCACCATCAAAAGAAGCCGACCCCATATGGTATTCCAAGGTGCCATCGTCTATCACGGTCAATTCTGTACTAGCCACACAAGTTTCCAGTTTATCAGCCAAAAATGATTTTTTCTTGCGTACCGCTTCACCGGAAAAACAGGAGCTGATAATCCCCATAATCTGTGCTGCAATCATCGGGTCAAGCACCAAATCCATTTTGCCGCTATCAATTTGCGCAGCACCCAGCATCTGTACTGCACGGTGTGCAGCCATTTCTCCGGCTGTTTTTGCTGACAACCCGGTATAGCGAATACCGGAATCCATGCCATAGCCGCTTTGCTGTTCTCCATTCTGCTCACCCAAAGCCAGACATGCCAAGCCGCAGTAATTTCCCAGCTGATGCAAACACACACCATTGCTGTTGGCTAACCACATTTCCACTTCACCATCTTCATAGCATGACCGTTCTACCTGTTTTACACGCATATCAAATTGTTCTGCATATCGTGTTGTTTCCCGCGCCAGCTCCAGTTTTTCATCCAAAGAGATTTTTTTCACTGTGCCATCATAAAATGCCGGCTGCGGATAACGATTGGCAGGTGTCGGAAAACACAATGCTTCATCTTTGTCACTGTAGTGACTATTGGTGATTGCCTGCGTCACCATTTTGTCTAATGCAGTTGCGCGAAAATCCGAAGAAAATGAAAAGCCTGCTCGCCCATCTTTTATCACGCGCAGGCCAACACCGCTGCTTTCTGCCTGCTTCATATCATCAATGCGATGATTCTTCAGTTCAACTTCAAAAGAACGGCTCTTTACAACAAATAGTTCTGCATGCTCCGCACCGTTCTGTTTTGCTTTATATAAACCGGTTTTGGCAAACTCTAAAAAACTCTGCCCCATAGTCATTCTCCTTTTATCGTTTCATTAAACTGCCTTACGCGCTAATACACGAATCTGATATGGCATATCCGCTGCACAGCCTTGATATACTGCGTCACATTGTATATCCTCCGCACCGGAAATTTCTCCCGAAACATAAATACAATTTGCTGTCAATGTACCGCTTACATGCAAATCTCCATGTATATAAAGCGCATCCGCCTGTATTTCCTCTGT
>JAGARS010000026.1 GCA_017622155.1 Peptococcaceae bacterium | reverse complement strand
TGTTTCGTGCAGAGGGCTATGAGCTGGGCGAGTTTGAAAAATATTGTGATGTGTATGTCATCAATACTTGTACCGTTACCCATGCCGGGGATCGGAAGTCTCGTCAGATGATTCGCCGTGCCAAGCAGAAAAATCCGAAAGCTATTGTGGTAGTTACCGGCTGTTATGCGCAAACATCGCCGGAGGATATTGCGGCCATTCCCGATGTGGATATTATTCTGGGCACCAATAAGCGGCATTTGATTGTAGAGATGGTGAAAGCTTTTGATGGGAAGCGTCAGCAATTGGTGGATGAGAAGGACACACTGGTGGATTTTGAGGAAATCAGTATGGAGCGTGCCATTCAGAAAGCCCGCGCATATCTGAAAGTGCAGGAAGGGTGCGAGCAGTTCTGTACCTATTGTATTATTCCTTATGCCAGAGGGCCGCTGCGCAGCAGAAGTATGGAGAACACGCTGCAGGAAGCAAAAAAACTGGAAGCGGCAGGGTTTCGCGAGATTATTCTGACAGGCATTCATTTGGGTGCTTACGGTAAGCCAAGTGAGGCGGAGCGGGAAGCCGGTGCGGTGCAGGAACACACGCTGGCTGATTTGTGTGAAATGCTGCTCAGAGAAACATCCTTTGAGCGAATCCGTTTGAGTTCCATTGAGCCTACCGAAGTGGATGATCATTTGCTGAAATTGTTTGCGGAAAATCGCCGTATGTGCCGTCATTTGCATTTACCACTGCAGGCCGGGGATGATGAGGTGCTGGAAGCAATGCACCGACCATACAATACGGAGCAGTATCGGCAGGAGCTGGCTCGCATTCGTGCAGCGGTGCCGGGCATTGCCATCAGTACCGATTTGATGGTAGGATTCCCGGGGGAAACCGATGAGCAGTTTGAAAATAGTCTGGCTTTTGCTGATGAAATGGCATTCAGCGGGATGCATTTATTCCAGTATTCACCGCGTGAGGGTACACCTGCGGCCACATATCCGGTTCAGGTGCGCAATGAGGTGAAGGCGGAGCGCAGCAAACGTATGCATGAAGTGGCAGAGAAAAATGCCAATGCTTTTATGGAACAGCATCTTGGTCAGGTGGTAGAGGTGCTGATTGAAGAGCCTCATGGAGATACTGCATGGAGCGGGCATACCGATAATTATCTGCATGTAGTGGTGGAAGAGGACGGGCATCACGCACTTGGCCGCAATCAAACTGTGCAGGTATATCTGGAAGCTATTGACGGAAAGATAATGAAAGGAAAAATTTATTGATAAAATTATATTTTTCATCTTGCTTTTATAGAAGGAAGCAGTTAGAATATTGTAGGTGATGTATACGGGAGGTGAAAATTATGGATTGCATTTTTTGCAAGATTGCGAACAAGGAAATTCCTTCTACAATCGTATATGAAGACGATGAAATTATTGCCTTCAATGATGTAAATCCTGAAGCACCGGTACACATTCTGGTAATCCCGAAAAAACATATCAGCAGTTTGGATGCTGCTATGCCGGAAGATGAACAGCTTTTAGGGCGCATTCTGTTAACCATTCAGAAAATTGCCAGAGAGCAGGGCATTGCAGAAGCCGGGTATCGTGTAGTAAACAACTGCGGTGAACTGGGCGGTCAGACTGTACATCATATGCATTTTCATTTGCTGGGCGGCAGAGAAATGTTGTGGCCTGCAGGATAATGCTTGATTATTTGCAAAATATCCTGTATAATATTACAGGTGTTTTATTTGAAAGGTCCCTATAACAGCCGTATGGCTGTGTAGTATCGAGGGGAGGGAAAACAGTGGGAGAAGTACATGTTGGAAAAACTGAATCTTTAGATAGCGCTCTGCGTAGATTTAAACGTTCCTGCCAGAAATCTGGTGTTTTAGCTGAATGCCGTAAACGTGAACATTATGAAAAACCTAGTGTAAAACGTAAAAAGAAATCCGAAGCAGCTAGAAAAAACAATAAAAGAAGATCTTTCTAAGATTTTTATTGCGTGATTATGCGCTATTGAAGAGTATCACATTTGTGGTACTCTTTTTTGTTATATCAATATTTCTAATCGTGTGTAAAATGCGTGCAAAATCAAAAGAAAATCATTGACGGTAGCTGTCGTTTTCGAGTATCATATAGAGGATAATGAACTTTTTGCGCCTTCTTGCAGTTTGGCGTATCATTTCGTGTAGTTAAAATGAAAGAAATAATGAAATTTTTATCAGTAAGGGAGGTGTTTTAGTTGAAAACAAAGGATTTGTTGAAAGACGAAACCATCGTTGGGAATCCGAAGAAACATCTGGCTGTGCTGACAGTGGTGCTGTTTGTATTCTGGGTGCTTTTATCCGGTAAAATTGATTTAAAATTCTTAACTTACGGTGCATTAACGGCTATCGTTTCTGCGTATATTTGCGTTCCGCTGCTTTTGATGCCAAATGCCGACGGTACCAAAAAATATTTCATCTTCGACGTTAATTTAGGGAAATATTTTCTGTACTGGCTGTGGCTCTTGAATGAAGTGCGCAAAGCCAACATTGACGTAGTAAAAGCGGTTGTGCGTTCTGAAATGGATATCGAACCAATGGTGGCAAGATTCCGTATCAAATATGACAATCCGATGGCGCATACCACATTGGCCAACTCCATTACCCTGACACCGGGTACTGTTACACTGAATGTGACAGATGATGGTCTGTATGAGGTACATGCATTAAACCAGGGATTTGCAGACGGTCTTTTAGAAGGCGGTATGCAGGAAAAAATCGCCGAGTTGTTTGGTGAACCATTTATCTATGAGGTAGTAGAGGAAGGAGAAGTACAATAATGGAAGCTCTATGGGGTATTTTCATGGTCGCTGTAGTAATTATTATTGGGCTTATGCTCTTCCGTGTATTCCAGGGACCAACAATTTATGACCGTATGAACGGTCTGGGCGTAATCGGTGCCGACACAATCCTGTTACTGATTCTGTTCGGCTATATGGATGGACGTCCTGATATGTACGTAGACATTGCAATTTCTTATGCGATTTTAGGTTTTATCTGTTCTGTAATCGTGGCAAAATATATGGGAGGGAAAGGCGTATGATTTTCGGTTTTGAAATTTATGAAATCATCACAATTGTGCTCTTATTGGGCAGCTTGTTCTTCTTCCTGGCTTCTGCCATCGGTATGATTCGTCTGCCGGACTTTTATGCCCGCTTACATGCATCCGGGAACAGTGAAACTATGGGGCTGATGCTGGCAAGTTTGGGGCTGGTTATTTATGAACTGTGCACCGGCACTGTACTGACAGCAATCAAACTGATTATCATTTTCTTACTGGTATTTCTGGCCAACCCAATCGGGACTCACATCCTGGGGAAAGCTGCGCTGAAATCCGGCCATCCTGTCTGGACAGTAGAAGACAAGGAGGACAAATAATATGCAAATTTTAATCATTGAAGCGATCTTACTGTTATTTTTAATTTTCATTACAGTATGTATCATTCTGAACAAAGATATTTTAGCCTGCACAATCATTTACAGTGCATTCAGTTTCTGTGCTGTACTGACATACTTTATGTTTGGCTCTCCTGACGTTGCCTTTACCGAGGCTGTTATCGGGACGATGTCCACCATTTTCTTTGTAGCAGCGCTGAAGAAAATCGATCGGTGGTGTAAATAACAATGACAAGAGTATTAACAACTATTTTAATGACAGCTGTCACTGCTCTGTTCTGTTTCTGCACTGTGTTCCTGCCGCCAATTGGTGACCCGAACTCTGCGCCGAACCAGCATGTTACACCATACTACATTGAAAATGCAAAAGAAGACACAGGTTCTCCGAACATCGTTACCGCTACTCTGGCGGACTATAGAGGCTTCGATACCTTGTGGGAAACTTCTGTAATGTTTGTATCCGGTTTAACTGCATTTCTGATTCTGATGAACAGTACAGAAATCGGTGACAAGATTATGCCTAAGAAGGGTGAGAAAGGAGGAGCAAAACGTGAAGAATAACAGTATGAAAAAAGCCTTCGGCGGCTTGATTCTGGACACTTCTTTCCGTATTCTCGTTCCTTTTACTCTGGTTTACGGGATGTATATCCTGACACACGGCGAGTACTCTCCGGGCGGCGGCTTCCAGGCAGGGGCTTTAGTTGCAGTAGGGATTGTACTGGTGCGTATGATTCAGGGCGGCGACAAAGATATGTTTAATGTATCCGGGCCGATGGCAGTGGTATGTGCCGGCGTAGGGACATTTATTTATGCAGGGACAGGCTGGCTGACCATTTTCGGCGGCGGTTTATTCCTGGATTACGGTGCTCTGCCGGTGCCAATGCATCATCTGGCTGAGCTGCATGCACTGGGGATTCTGATGATTGAAATCGGGGTTACCGTGTGCGTTATGATGACGATCATCAACATCATGGACGCAATTATTGAGCGTCTGGACGACGATTTGGAAGAGGAGGTAGAATGCGATGGAAACAATCACTAGTGTTATGAACAATCCGTCTATGCTGGATATGATCAACAATTTTCTGGCGACCAAAGGCATCTACTCTCTGGTACTGATTCTGATGTTTTTAGGGATGTTCGGGATGATCATCAGCAACAACTATATGAAAAAAATGATGGCAATGAATGTTATGCAGGTAGCGGTTATTCTGTTCTTCCTGTGCTTTGCACAGAAAACAGGCGGTATGATTCCAATCTTAAACGGCGTTACTACTGATCCAAGCCTGTATATCAACCCTCTGCCTCACGCACTGATGCTGACTGCCATCGTAGTTAGCCTTGGTACTACCGGGGTTGCCATTGCGCTTCTGATGCGCATCAAAGAAACCTATGGTTCTGTTGAGGAAGACGAGATTTTAAGGAGGGCAGATAGATGAGTCAGCATTTTCCTATTTTAATCGTTTTACTGCCCTTGACAGCGGCGCTGTTAAGCCCGTTCTTCAGTTATTTCCATAGACAGGCCGGCAAATGGGTGGCTATTGCCTCTCTGGGCGGCGCATTCCTGAGTGCTGTAGGCTTATTGCTGCAGACGATTCAGGGCGGTGGTCAGGAAATCCATTACTGGTTCGGTAACTGGGCTCCTCCTCTGGGGATTGAATTCGTTGTTGACCCAATCAACGGCGCAATTGTTGTTATGATTACATTTATCGCTTTACTGACTGCTATCTACAGTACACCGTTTGTAAAAAACACCAACTGGCTGTATATGGGCGGTTACTACACACTGATGGCACTCTTGTGCGTAGGGTTAAGCGGTATGACACTGACAGGCGACGTATTTAACCTGTATGTATATCTGGAAATCGCTTCTCTGGCCGGGTATGGCTTAATTGCTCTGGGCGGCAACAAAGGGACTGTGGCTGCATTCCGTTATCTGCTGATTGGTACCATTGCGGCATCCCTGTATCTGCTGGGCGTAGCATTCATGTATGCCCTGACCGGTTCTCTGAACATGGCAGACTTGAGTGTACTGCTGCAGGGCAGCATGGACAACCCTCTGATGCTGATGACTGTAGCACTGCTGATTGCAGCGCTGGGTATCAAAGCTGCACTGTTCCCATTCCATGGCTGGCAGCCTGATGCATATACATTCTCCCATCCGGGTGCTGCACCACTGATTTCCGGTGCTATGGCGAAAGTGCCAATGTATGCAATGCTGCGTTTCTTCTTCTACATTTTCGGGGCACAGCATCTGTTTGTACAGCATGGTCTCTTAATCGTAGGTGCATTTGGTGCCATTGCAATTATCCTGGGCTCCGTTATGGCCATTGCACAGGATGACTTCCGCAGAATGCTGGCATACTCCAGTGTGGC
>JAGARS010000005.1 GCA_017622155.1 Peptococcaceae bacterium | reverse complement strand
CTGGCCATGGGCAAAGATGCACTTAAATCAATGCCGATACATTTCAGTTTTTCACCCGCAATCCGCGAGGCGGAAAAGCCAAAGAAATCAAAGAAAAAGATATTGCAGACTTTCTGGCACTGGCTGAGACACATCAGTTCACTACCATTCTGGCTCATGCACCATATACTATGAACCCTTGCTCTGCCGATGCGGGAATCCGCGGATTCAGCCTGGAAATGATGCAGGACGATTTACGCCGCATGGAATATTTACCGGACAATTTATACAACTTCCATCCGGGCAGTCATGTAGGCCAGGGGATCGATATCGGTATTGCGCTCATTTGTGAGCAGCTTAATACTGTGCTTACACCGGAACTGCATACTACAGTACTGCTGGAAACTATGGCCGGCAAAGGAAGTGAAGTAGGCAGCCGTTTTGAAGAACTGCGCCGTATCATTGACGGTGTGGTTTTGAACAGCAAACTGGGCGTATGTCTGGATACCTGCCATGTGTACGATGCCGGATACGATATTGTAAATAATTTGGATGACGTATTGGACGAATTCGATGCAATTATCGGTCTTGACAGACTAAAAGCCATTCATTTGAATGACAGTATGAACCCGATAGGCAGTCACAAAGACCGCCACGCAAAAATCGGTGAAGGACATATTGGGCTGGAAACCATCACACGCATCATCAATCATCCGAAGCTACAGCATTTGATTTTTGTGTTGGAGACACCGCATGATGATTTGAGCGGCTACGGGGCAGAAATTGCGTTGCTGCGAGCATCTTACCAGTTGTAAAACCGTGCTTGCGGCAGCGTCGAATCATTTGCTTATTTGTGGCTCGCATACCATCAGCTTCGCCTTACAAATAAGCAAATATTCTCCACCGCCTCTGCGCGCTCTGTAAAATGTAATAGAAAATATTTTATGTAGCAGTGCAGGATATTTCAATCATTTATGGAGCGCAGCTGATGGTATGCAAGCGTAATAAATGTTGAAATACTCCTGCACTGCGAAAACGAATACGAGGTGTATGATGTTAGATATTGTTCTGGCTGTCATCTTCATCGGTGCAGCAATTACCGGATTCCGCAAAGGATTCTTGAAAAGTTTAATCGGCCTGTTCGGCAACATTGCAGCACTGATTGCCAGCTATAAGCTGTCAGCCTCTGTGGCATTGCAGATTGATGCACAGTTCGGTGCTGTGGCAATGATTGCAGAAAAAATTCGCGGTATTCTGCCAATGCCGGAAAGCTTTTCCGGTGTAATGGCCAGCTTTGAAGGTATGGGACAGCTGTATACTTATCTGGAAAGCTCTTTTTTACCGGTTTCGCTCAAAGAAAGTATTCTCTCCGCTGTACAGCAGCAGGTAGATGCGGTAGGGGCAGGTGTATACGCCACCATGGCGGATATGGTGTGCAATACAGTCGCCACCTCTCTGCTGCGCGGCCTTACCTTTATCGGCTTGTGGCTGGTCTTTTGTCTGGTGCTGTTTCTCATAAGCCATGTGGCAGCCGGTGTAATACACATGGTGCCTGTGGTAGGGTTTATCGACCGTGTAGGCGGCATGGCAGTATCGCTGCTGCTCATATTTATCACTACGCTGGTGCTGTATAAAGGCATCAGCATATTAGGACTGATTGAAGGGTCCATCTTCGCCCAGTCACAAATCCTGCAGTTCTGCAGTGTAGTACTGGAGTCTATGGGCTGGCTATAAAATAATTTGACAGGAGGATATATTATGCCTGATTATCGCGACTACGCACCGTGGCTGGAAGCTAAATACGGTGAACGTGTATATAAAGTGCCGCTCAATATTCCCGGCGGCAGCTGCCCTAATCGGGACGGCACCGTAGGCACAGGCGGCTGCATCTTTTGCGATGCTACCGGCTCCGGCTTTCAATGCCTGCCCGATTCTATGAGCATTCGCGAACAGTGGGCAGAAAACAAAGCCTTTTATGAACGCCGTTTTCACGCGCACAAATTCATCAGCTATCTGCAAACCTACACCAACACATACATGGGGCTGGACAAATTTAAAGAAATCGTGCTGGCCGCTACAGAAGATCCCGATCTGGTAGGCGTAGCAATCTCCACGCGGCCCGACTGCGTCAATGATGATTATCTGGAGTTTTTAGCGGAACTACAAGACAGCAGGAAACTGGATGTGGATATTGAACTAGGATTACAGACGGTGAATTACCATAATCTGGTGGAGGTCAATCGCGGTCATACACTGGCAGAATATATCGACGCTGTGCTGCGCATTAAACGCTACGGCTTGAGCACCACAGCCCATGTTATTTTAAATCTGCCGGGAGATGATATGCTGGATGTCATCGAGACAGCCAAAATCATTTCCACACTGGGAGTTGACTTCGTCAAACTGCATTCTTTATATGTAGTAGGGCATACAGAACTGGGACGCAGATACGCTGCCGGAGAATTTACCATGATAACGCTTCAGGAATATGTGGAGCGCGTGGTAACATTCCTGGAATATCTGAATCCGGAGATTGTGGTACAAAGACTGGTAGGCAAAGGCCCGCAGGATGATCTGCTGTTCTGCAACTGGGACACAAGCTGGTGGAAAATCAAAGACGCGATTGATGCAGAATTTGTCGCGCGAGGCTCCCGACAGGGAAGCAGATTTGATTATCTCAACGGGAGGGCTATCAGAAACCGCCGTTAGTATTCTTACGAGGTGGTAGTATGAACGCATACAACACAATTCCCTTTCGCAGTAAAAAGTATCAACGGCAGCAGACACTGCAAAATAATACCGACATTGCCCGCATTGCCAGACAGTGGATTATGCGGCGGGATCAGCTGCCGGAGTACCGGTTTGCCATTGAGCTGATGAGCCAGGCCGACCGGGAGGAAATGTTCTGGACTACATGGGATATGCTGGACAGCTTTGCACAAAGAGATTTGGCACGAGCTACATTCAGCGACTACTGGTTTAAGCTAATCGCTGATTACAGTGACTATGTACTGCCGCAGAAAGTACAGGCACTGGAGGCATTGGGCTACATTCACAACCAGAATGTCGTAAACTTTCTGGTACAGGAATTGCGCAGAGATGACGACACCTTGCGGCTGGCCGCAGCGGGCGCACTGAAAAAACAAGACCCTGTGCTGGTAATTGAACCAATGCTGGCTGCACTGGACAGACCGGAACATTATCTGGCAAGCCGCATTTACGATGTACTGGAAGCCCTTGGCCCCAAACTGGTGCCGGTAATACTGCAGCGTATAGAGCACACCCAATTGAACGGTAAAATCATCATGGTGCAACTCTTGGGCACCTTCGGTGACGAAAGTGTGATTCCCACACTAACGCATTATCTGGAATCGGACAATTACCTGCTGAAAAAAATGACTGTAGAAGCACTCACCAAACTGCAAGGGCAGGATATTTGCCCGGTATTAACGAACTTACTAAACGATAAAGCCTGGCAGATTCGCCTAATGGCTGCAGAAGCCATCGGACGCGGGCATTTTACCGCTGCCTGCCCGGCACTCAGAGAAGCATACACCAGAGAATCAGATCCCCTGGTGAAAGAACTTATGGAAGAAATCCTGCATACCATCGATACAAACAACGAAACTATTATTACATACCAATGGACACGGCAAAGGAGTAAAGAAAACAATGAACGAGAACGAAGCAGTGGGCGAAGTAATTGAAGCCATTACCACACAGCCCGATGTAGTTGTAGTAGAAGCATTAGAAGCAATTCGAAACCTGTTTCTGGGCTCTATGGGTATTTTCATCAAAATCGGCATGGTACTGCTGGTGATGGTGATTGCCAAAAAACTGATCACAACATTTATTGATAATCTATTTCATAACAAACTGCTGACAAATGCCAGCAAAAATGATGCCTTAGATTTGGAGGAAAAGCGCCTCCATACACTGTCCAAACTGTTCAAAAGCATCGCCACCTATGTGATATACTTTATTGCTATCATCACATGTCTGGATATGGTAGGCTTCTCCGTCACCACCATTCTGGCCGGAGCCGGGGTACTGAGCCTGGCAGTGGCATTTGGAGCCCAGAGCATTGTAGAAGATTTGATGAGCGGTATTTTTATCGTACTGGAAAACCAGTACTCTGTGGGCGAATATGTACAGATTGACGGGATTCAGGGGATTGTCAGAGAAATCGGCATGAAAACTACGAAAGTACAAACTTACGACGGGCAGCTGATGATTATCAAAAACGGCAGCATCGGCACCGTTATCAACTATAGCCGTTCTGCACAGAGAGGCTATGTAGAAGTGGGCATCGCTTACGAAGAAAATATTCAAAATGCAATAAACGTAATCGAGCAGGCTTGTGCAGTCATTACAGCGCAATACAAAGCAGAACTGGACGAAACACCGAATGTACAGGGGGTTACCGAACTGGCTGATTCCTCGGTGGTAATTCGTACCACATTTACCGCATGGAACTGGCAGCAGCTAGTCATTGAACGGGCTCTGCGCCAGGCCATCAAAGAGGAACTGGATAAAGCCGGTGTAGAAATTTCCTATCCAAAAGTACAGCTGGTACAGTAAGGAGGCACATACCATGCCAATGAAACTATATGTAGGCGACATCATACAGACAAAAAAAAATCACCCATGCGGAGGCAACCAGTGGGAAATTATGCGTGTGGGTATGGATTTTCGCATCCGCTGCACCACCTGTGATCACCAGGCATGGATTCCCCGTGTAAAGCTGGAAAAATCCATTAAAAAGGTGATATCCTCTGCAGGTGACAATTCCCCTGCAAACGAAATACAAGAGCGTTAAAACGAAAAATATAACGCTTAAACAGACAAAAACGATAACGGGACGCCGAGATATCGTCCCCTACAAATCTCCATACGGGTATCGTTGTAGGGGGCGATGTCTCAGCGCCCCGTTTTTATAATTTCTACTGAAAAATATTTCTCACT
>JAGARS010000025.1 GCA_017622155.1 Peptococcaceae bacterium | reverse complement strand
TCTGCTGATTCCGGGTTCTGTATTGGGCGGGTTCTTGCTTTTGGGTGTATTTTCCGCATATAAATCTGCGACAGGCTCTGCATTGGTAGATGCATCTGTATTAGAACTGCTTACCTATCATGGGCTAGGGCTTGGATGTACTGCTACAGCTCTGAAAACAGAAAAAGCGAAAGAACGGAAACATACCCAGAGAGATATTTTTAATTCATCACTTGTTACTACCTCCACATATCTTGTGCAGGCTCTGTGCGGTTTGGCGGTATCGGTTGGACTGTTCTTTATACTTTCAAATGTATGGCCGGCATCGGGTATGTTGGTGCCAATGGGCTTTGGCCAGGGGCCGGGGCAGGCGTACAATTGGGGACATACTTATGAAATGAGCTGGGGCTTTGCAAATGGCACCAGCTATGGTTTAACAGTAGCATCTATTGGGTTTATTGCATGTTCTATCGGCGGTGTGATATATCTGAACGTGATGCGTTTGAGAAAAAGCAGTAAAGTCACATGCAAAGTAGAGGATGATGACTGTGAAAACCTGACACTGGAAGAAGTGCATGGACCGAATGATATTCCAATGTCTGATTCTCTGGATAAACTGACTGTAGAAATGGCACTGGTATTTATGACATATGCTATTGCATTCGGTATTACTTATGTATTGAGTACATTGTGTGATAAATCCGGTGTGGAATTGTTAATCAGTACAGTAAAACCTCTGTTATGGGGCTTCAATTTTATTTTTGCAGCACTGGCAGGGCTGATTACCAAAGCGATTATTTCGTTCTTTGGCAAACGCAATATCATTGAAAAACAATATGTAAACAACATGTTTATGGATCGTATTTCCGGTTTATTCTTTGACATTATGATAGTTGCAAGTATTGCTGCAATCAATTTGAGTGCATTCAGACAATCTGAATTCGTTATCCCATTGTTGGTAGGATGTACTTTAGCTACCGTTGCCACTTACTTCTATGTGGATCATGTAACGAAGCTTTTATTCCCGGATTATCATGAAGAATCCTTCTTAGCGCTGTACGGCATGCTGACTGGCGTAGTTGGTACCGGTATCATTCTGCTTCGTCAGATTGACCCGAAACTGGAAACACCGGCTAGTACCAACTTGGTATTCCAAACATTGTGGGCGTGCCTCACAGGTTTCCCATTGCTGCTATTGATGGGTTTTGTACCGAGATCATTAACCTGGTGCTTCATTGCTCTGGGCATCTTTGTAGTAGCGTTGATCGCTTTTTACGGCTGGATTCGTCTGGCTGCTAAAAAAGTTGCAAGAGACCGTTAATGGTGTCTATGCGGCAATATAAAATTTTAAGTTTGTTTTAAATCCCCCCAGAAATAAACACAACAAAAAAAGGAGATGTATTATCATGCAAAAAGTAAAAATGAGTGCTTCTGAAGCAATTTGTGAAACCTTAGTGGCGGAAGGTATTGATCATGTAACAGGTATCGTAGGTTCCGCATTTATGGATTTACTGGATTTATTCCCGGCAGCAGGGATTCGCTTTATTCCTGTTCGTCATGAACAGAGTGCGGCACATATGGAAGATGCTTATTCCAGAATCAGCGGCAAAGCCGGTGTATGTATTGGTCAGAACGGCCCCGGGATTACCAACATGGTAACAAGTGTTGCAGCGGCAAATATGGGTCATACTCCAATGGTTGTTATCTGCCCATCTGCAGGCACTCCAACAGTAGGCTGGGATGGTTTCCAGGAATGTGATACCGTTGGTGTATTTAAACCAATTACCAAAGGCACTGTGCGGATTCCGCATCCATCTAGAGCCGCTGACTGCACCAGAACTGCCTTCAGAATGGCATATGCACTGCGCGGTCCTGTATTATTAGATGTACCTCGTGACTATTTTTATGGTGAAGTAGAAGACTATATCTTAGAACCACATCAGTATAGAGTAGATGACAGAGGCTGCGGTTCTCCGGAATCTTTGCAGAAAGCTGCTGAATTATTTGCAAATGCTGAAAGACCGGTTATCATTTCCGGGCGCGGTGTTGTAGATACAGATAGTCAGAATATCGTTGCTGAAATTGCTGAACTGATGACAGCTCCTGTAGCATGTACCTATCTGCACAATGACGCATTCCCGGCAGATCATCCACTGTGGATGGGACCTATCGGATATATGGGCTCTAAAGCTGCAATGAATACAGTTGCGGAAGCAGATGTCATTTTAGCTATCGGTACTCGTTTATCTGTATTTGGGACCACACCGCAGTACGATATCAATTATTTCCCTGAAACAGCAAAAATCATTCAGATTGATATCAATCCTCTGAATATTGCGCGTACCCATCCGGTAGAAGTAGGGATTATCGGTGATGCAAAAGCTGCCTCCATTGAATTATTGGCTAGATTAAAAGCAATCGTTGGCGATAAGGCACCTGTACAGGCGCGACTGGATCTGGTAAAAGAACGTGTTGCAGCCTTTGATAAAGAAATTGAAGATTTGGCTATGGAACCCGGTACACCAATGAACCCACGCCGTGTACTGTATGAAATTGCAAAAGTATTGCCGAAAAATGCTATCGTATGTACCGATATCGGGAATGTTGCATCTACCGAAAACAGCTATTTGAAATGCTATGAAGGGAAAAAACATATTGCAGCATTGACATTTGGCAATACCGGGTTCTCTTATCCGGCTGGTCTGGGTGCAAAACTGGCAGCACCTGACTGCCCTGTAATCAATATTGTTGGTGACGGTGCTTGGGGTATGAGCTTACACGAAGTAAGTACAGCTGTTCAGGAAAACATCCCAACCATCTCTTGCGTATTCCATAATACAGAGTGGGGCGCTGAAAAGAGAAACCAGATTGACTTCTACAACAACCGTTTCGTTGGCTGCGATATCGAAGCACCTGACTTTGCAGAAGTAGCAAAAACAATGGGTGCTCACGGTGTACGCATCAGCACACCGGAAGAAGTAGGTCCTGCTATCCTGGAAGCAATTGCACTGAACAAACCAACTGTAATCCAGTTCGATGTAGACGGCACACAGTTGGCGCCTCCATTCAGAAAAGATGCGCTGAACCTGCCTGTACGTCATTTAGAAAAATATGCACACTTAGACTACAGAAACTGGGACAAAGAATAAAATAACAATAAAACTGAATACTTGACTGAACGCTCTCTATTAGAGCGTTCAGTCTCAATATAGTATTAAGTGATAATAGAAACGTTATAAGCTTTGAAAGGGGAAATCACAATGGCACTGGTGAACGGTGGTAAACTGATTCAAAAAGTCTTTGAAAAAGAAGGCGTAAAATATATTTTCGGTATTCCTGGCGGTCATATCTATCCTATGATGGAAGCTTGCGATGAAGCAGGAATCAAATTTATCGGTGTTCGTAATGAAATGAATGCAGCTTTCATGGCAGAAGGCTGGGCATTTGCGACAGGGAAACCGGGTGTATGCACCGGGACTGCAGGCCCCGGTGCTACCAATATGGTTACCGGTGTTGCAAACGCATACTGCAATCAGGCTCCTATGATTTGCGTAGGCGGGAAAGCAAGAGTAAGCGAATACGAAAGCAACCAGCTGCAGGATTTCAATACAATGGATGTGTTTAAAGCATGCAGCAAATATGCAAGACAGATTCCGGACGGTAATCGTATTCCAGAATATTTCGGCAGAGCATTTGCAGAAGCGCGCAGAAATACACCTGGTCCTGTATATGTAGAAATTCCAAGAGATAAAGTAGAAGCATGCGCTTATGAAGAAGATACCGTATATATGCAGGAAACATGGCAGTGCGAAACAAGACCGGCTGCTTCTCAGGCTGATGTGGCAAAAGCTGTAGAAATGATTCAGAATGCAAAACAGCCGATTGCCATTGTTGGTTCCGGTGCATTCTGGTCTGATGCAGCAGAAGAAGTAACTGCATTTATCGAAAAGGGGAACATTCCTG
>JAGARS010000248.1 GCA_017622155.1 Peptococcaceae bacterium | reverse complement strand
TCATAATCGTTTCCTCCTTATGTAAAAGTATGTATATAGTGTTGTGGAAATAAAAGCTGCTGCATGGTACGGTCGCCCTAAGTATGAAGTAAGTATATAATAAAATTGACAAAAACGGTATGCGGGACTTGCTAAAAAATACAAAAAAGTATGTTATAAAAAAAGCCAGCAAGAAAAATAGGGATAAGCGTTGCAGAAATTGGCGACACTATGGTAAAATAATATGATTTATTATTTTGAAGAGATTTCATGATAGGAAAAAAGGATAAAAAGATTCTGACAAAGACAGGAGATTGAAAATAATGAATTTAGTTGAACAGGTAACCGAACAGGTAAGAAAGGAAATTGAGCAGGGGATTCTCAAGGCAAAGGCGGATGGCCGTTTCGATTTTGCTGAAATGCCGGCATTTATTGTAGAAGTACCGAAAGACAAATCTCATGGTGATTTTGCTACCAATGCGGCAATGCTGTTAACCAAACAGGCAAAAATGAAGCCAAGAGATATTGCACAGGCAATTGTAGATTCGCTCAACAAAGAAAGCAAACTGATTGAAAAAGTAGAAATTGCAGGTCCGGGTTTTATCAACTTTTATTTGTCGCAGAACTGGCTGTATGATATTCTGCCGGTGGTAGAGGCGCAGGATACCGCGTATGGTTCTGTAGATATCGGTAAAGGGGAAAAAGTGCAGGTAGAGTTTGTCAGTGCCAATCCGACAGGGCTTTTGCATATGGGCAATGCCCGTGGCGGAGCTTTAGGTGACAGCCTGGCGAATCTTTTGAAAATGGCAGGCTATGATGTGACAAAAGAGTTCTATATCAATGATGCCGGTAATCAGATTATAAATCTCGGACTGTCTTTAGAAGCTCGTTATCGTCAGCTTTTGGGTGAAACCGGATGCGAAATTCCGGAAAACGGCTATCATGGGCAGGATATCATCGACACTGCGCAGCGTATTGTAGATGCAGTAGGTGATAGTTATTTGCAGCTTCCGGAAGCGGAACGTCAGGAAAAAATGATTGCCACTGCGCTGGATGAAAAAATCGCAGCAATTAAAAGCGGCTTAGCGGCATTTGGTGTAGAATATGATGTGTGGTTTAGTGAGACAACACTGCACGAAAGCGGTGCGGTGAAAGAAGTGGTAGATTTGCTCACTGAAAAAGGCATGACTTATGAAAAAGATGGCGCTATCTGGCTGAAAACTACGGATTTCGGTGAAGAAAAAGACGAAGTGCTGATTCGTTCCAACGGCATTCCTACTTATTTTGCAGCGGATATCGCATACCACAAAAACAAATTTGACCGCGGGTTCAAACGGGTTATTAATATCTGGGGCGCAGATCACCACGGTCATGTAGCGCGTATGAAACGTTCTATGGATGCCATTGGATATAATGGCGATGATTTGACTGTTTTATTGATGCAGCTGGTACGTTTGTACCAGAATGGTGAAGTGGTACGTATGTCCAAACGTACCGGGCAGTATGTAACATTGCAGGAGCTGATTGAAGATGTAGGCAAAGATGCAGCCCGTTACTTCTTCATTATGCGAAACCCGGACAGCCATCTGGATTTTGATTTGGATTTAGCAAAGGAACAGAGCAGTGACAACCCTGTTTATTATGTGCAGTATGCCCATGCGCGTATCAACAGTATTTTGAAAGCTACCGGCAAAGCTGTGCCAAAAGCAGCGGAATGTGATTTGACTTTATTAAAAGAAGAAGCGGAACTGGAACTGATTCGTAAAATCGCGAATTTGCCAACTGAAATTGCATATGCCGCAGAACAGCTGGAGCCATATCGCATGGCGCGTTATGCGACAGAATTGGCGACATTGTTCCACAGCTTCTATAACAGCTGCCGTGTTATCAACGAAGATGACGAAGCGCTGACCAATGCGCGACTGGTGCTGGTAAATGCAGCGCGTATTACATTGCGTAATGTACTGACTATGCTGGGTGTATCTGCACCTGAAAGAATGTAAGTTTGGGTTGCAATTGTAGAATACTTTAGGCATAATAGATGTAAATGATAGATTTGTATGAACGGGAGTGAATGAATATGATGGAATCTTTGGAATTCCTGCTGTCTCTGGTAATGTGCTGTGCATATATCGGTGTGCCGGTAGCAGCTGCAGGTGCAGTTTGCCATTATTTCGGGAAAAACGCAAAATAATTTTTAGGTAAATTAAAATGTAACGGCGTAATAGGTGAAGGAGTAATAGGCTTTCCATATTCGCAAGGCGCAGCTGATGGTATGCAAGCCGAGAATATGGAATCCTATTACTCCGTATGATACGCAATGGCGGAATAGTACTTTCACATTCGTTCGCGCGGATACCATCACCGCTGCTTCACGAATGTTGAAAGTCTATTCCGCCTCGTTCGAATAAATTTTAAATTATGTTTCAACAATGTGAAAGTATGATTCCACCGAAGTTACTGTATAGAAAGGTGATGAACCGCATGTCTGAGCAGCTGAATCGTCCTGATTGGGACACTTATTTTATGGAAATTACCCACGTGGTAGCGAAACGTTCTACCTGTATGCGCCGGCAGGTCGGTGCTATTCTGGTAAAGGACAAGCATATTCTGACCACAGGATATAATGGGGCTCCAAAAGGATTGGTGCATTGCGGGGAAATCGGATGTCTGCGTCAGGAGCTGGGGGTGCCTTCCGGAGAGCGCCATGAGCTTTGCCGTGCACTGCATGCTGAACAGAATGCAATCATTCAGGCAGCCAATCTGGGTATTTCTATTGAAGGCAGTACATTATACTGCACCACGGCACCTTGTTCTTTGTGTGCAAAAATGTTGATCAATGCCGGTGTGGTGCGTGTAGTCTTTGATGGTGCTTATCCGGATGAGCGGGCGATGGAGTTTTTCCGTGAAGCCGGAATGATTGTAGAACAGATGACGCTGAATAAATAAAACAAGAACGATGAATTTTGAATTGAGTTGACGAGAATGAAAAAAGTAATGTGTGTATTTGGCACGCGTCCGGAAGCGATTAAAATGGCTCCGGTGGTAAAAGCCATTGAACAGAATGAACATTTGCAAAGTATTGTAGCGGTGACTGCACAGCATCGTGAAATGCTGGATCAGGTGCTGCAGCTGTTTGATATTGTACCTGATTATGATTTGAATTTGATGAAGCACGGTCAGACTTTGACCACCATTACATCGGGAGTGCTGTCCGGTCTGGAAGAGATTCTGCAAAAGGAACAGCCGGATCTGGT
>JAGARS010000247.1 GCA_017622155.1 Peptococcaceae bacterium | reverse complement strand
GGTCTCCTGTGTAGCCTGAATCTGACGATTCAGATTCGTAATATCCACCACATCATTATCCAGCAGTGTAAAGGTGCCTACACCGGCTCTGGCCAGCGCCTCTGCCGCAAAGGAGCCAACACCGCCTACACCGGCAATCAGCACATGTGCATGTTTCAATGTATCAATGCCTTCCTGCCCAATCAGCATACGGGTGCGATCATATATATCTGCCACAGCGTGTTCCTCCTTTTGCGCATGCGTATTCTGATACACATATTATTTTTTACATGCATGATTATCTCTATGCATTCCCGTATTTTCGACGCAATGCTTCTGCCACTTCTTCTGTGACATAGCGTTCTACATCACCGCCAAGGCTGGCAATGCCGCGCACCTGGCTGGAACTGATATAAGAAAGCTCCGCATCGGCAATAAAAAACACCGTCTCCAGCTCATGGCACAAATCTTTATTGAATGTAGCCATCTGCATTTCATATTCAAAATCCGATACCATACGCAGCCCGCGCACCAGTGCCGAAGCGCCCCGTGCTTTTGCATAGTTTACCAGAAGCCCCGTAAAAGTATCTACCTCTACATTGGCAAACCCTTTGACAGATGCTTCTGCCAATGCCTTGCGTTCTTCCAGAGTAAACAGCGTATGCTTGTTGTTGTCTGCAGCCACTGCCACAATTACTTTGTCAAACAGCTGCGCTGCTCTGGACAGCACACTGATATGGCCTTTGGTAATCGGGTCAAATGTGCCTGCATATACTGCTATTTTCATGTCAGCCCCTCCTCTATTGTCTCTCACGCTGCTGTTATTTCGCGGTATCTTTTACCGAAATATTTTCGGCTCCTAACAGCTGACTCAACAGCATAATCAAATCAATTTCATTATTCACCCAGTACTGATACTCCGCCAGCACCATGCTTTTCCGGTCGCTAAAATAAAAATATACCGGCATTTCGCCATGATAACGGCGCAAAATCTGGCTTAGTTTCTGTTTTACCTGCGGTGTATCATTCGAGCCTGCAATGCGTAAATACAGCTTTTTCGGCTGCTTGTTGGCTATTTCCTGCAAGGACGCCACTTGCGGCTGCGCCATATTTTCCCGCGGCATATTGTGCACAGGCTGCGAAGCTTCCTGTGCCGCTCGCTGATGATTCACATACGACACAGTATTGCCGTCGGCAGCTCGCTGTTTCTGCTGCTCCAGCCATACAGCATCGTTTGGCAGCGGCAGAATTTCATCAGCAGACAGTTTCGGGTTGTCATCCTGTGCCAGGAATCGCCCTTTTACAAGTACAATGGCATCTTTCTCTATCATTTCCCGATAACGCACAAATGTTTTCGGAAATACCAGCATATCCATACTGCCGGTTAAATCTTCAAACTGCACTGTCGCCATCGTATCCCCTTTTTTGGTGGTGCTGATTTTGAAGTTTTCAATCATCCCGGCTACAATAATTTTTTGCTGATCGTAATCTTCGGTCAGCTCTGCAAGTGTCACAGATGTTTTTTCGTGAATCACCTGCTTGTAATCATCCAATGGATGCCCGCTGACATACAGCCCCAGAATCTGTTTTTCCATAGCCAGCAATTCCTGCTTATCAAACTCCGGCAGATTTGGCAGCGGAATCGGTGCGTATCTGGATGTGAGCCCCGTTTCTTCGCCAAAATCAAATAAAGAAATCTGTGCGCTGGCTTTGCTTCTGCGAATTTCATTGCCTTGCTCCAGGCAGGTATCCAGAATGGCAAGCTTCTGTCGTTTATTGCCTTCCAGAGAGTCAAATGCCCCGCCTTTAATCAGATTTTCCATCATGCGTTTATTGACATGGGTCAAATCTACACGGGCACAGAAATCCTGCAGTGAAGTAAACGGACCGTCCGCTTTACGCACTTCTATAATGGATTGCATGGCACCTTTGCCCACATTTTTCATAGCTGCCAAACCGAAACGAATACAGCCGTTTGTCACAGTGAAGGTTTCCTGACTTTCATTGACATCCGGTGTTAATACCGCAATGCCCATACGTTTACATTCCGCAATATAAAAGGCCACTCGGTCGGCAGAGTCCATAATGCTGGTCAATAAAGCCGCCATAAATTCTACAGGATAATGGGCTTTTAGATATGCAGTCTGATATGCTACCACTGCATACGCAGCACTATGGCTCTTGTTAAACCCATAACCGGCAAAGTATTCAATCAGTTCAAATACCTTTGCTGCAATAGCTCTATCTACATGGTTTTGCTCCGCACCATTCATAAAATCTTCTTTCAGAGAAGCGATAATTTCCGGTTTCTTTTTCCCCATGGCACGACGCAGCATGTCTGCCTGCCCCAGCGAGAACCCTGCCAGTTCGCTGGCAATACGCATTACCTGCTCCTGGTACAGAATTACACCGTAAGTAGGCTTCAAAATCGGCTCCAAAAGCGGATGCAGATACTCTGTTTCTTTTCTGCCATGCTTGCGGTCAATAAAATCGTCCGCCATGCCGCTGTTTAATGGGCCCGGGCGATACAGTGCCACCAGTGCAATGACATCTTCCAGCGTAGTCGGCTGTACGGCACGCATAATGGCACGCAGCCCGCTGCTTTCCAGCTGGAATACACCGATGCTGTCTCCATCACACAGCAGCTGATAGGTCTTTTCGTCGTTCATTTCCATAGTATCGAAATCAATCCGCACACCATGATTTTCTGCTATCATATCTACCGCTTTATTGATAACTGTCAGGGTGCGCAACCCTAAAAAGTCCATCTTCAGCAAGCCCAGCTCTTCTACATTTTCTTTCGCCATCTGCGTGATAACACCGCATTCCGGCGATTTCTGCAGCGGCAGATAATAATCCACCGGTTCTTTTGAAATTACCACGCCTGCTGCATGGGTGCCTGCATTACGCGGCAGCCCTTCCAGCTTCTGTGCTGTGGCTACCATTTCAGCAATCTGCGGATCTTCTTCACAATATCCGCGCAATTCTGCTGATGCCTGCAGCGCTTTTTCAATGGTAATTCCTAAATCACGGGGAATGGCTTTCGATACTTTATTTACAGTGGCAATGGGCACATTCAGCACACGGCCGACATCACGAATGGCGCCGCGTGCAGCCATGGTGCCAAAGGTAATAATCTGACACACATGGTCCTGACCATATTTTTCAATTACATAATCGATGACTTCGCCTCTGCGTTCATAGCAAAAGTCAATATCAATATCGGGCATACTGACACGTTCCGGGTTGAGGAAGCGTTCAAACAGCAAATCATATTTTAGCGGATCAATATCTGTGATGCGCAATACATACGCCACGATACTGCCTGCCGCAGAGCCGCGCCCCGGCCCAACATAAATGCCCTGCTCTCTGGCATAACGGATAAAGTCCCACACAATCAGGAAATACCCGGAATACCCCATTTGTTTGATAACACCCAGTTCATATTCCAAACGCTGAATCATCTCGTCTGTCACAGGGTTGTAGCGTTTGTGAATTTCCTGACGGCATAAGAAATCCAGATAAGTATCCAGCGTATAGCCCTCCGGCACATCGAAAATAGGCATATGATTTTCGCCAAAGGTAAAATCAAAATTACATTGTTCAGCAATCTTCAGAGTATTGCCGAGGGAGGACGGATAATCGCCCAAAGCGCGCTGCATTTCGTCATAGCTTTTCAGATAAAATTCACTGCCTTCAAAGCGCATGCGATTGGCATCATCCATAGTTTTGCCTGTCTGGATGCACAGCATTACATCCTGTGTTTTGGCATCCTCCTGATATACATAGTGATTGTCATTGGTAGCTACCAGCGGAATGCCCAGCTCTTCACTCAATTGATTCAGATAATAATTTACCTGAATCTGTTCATGCATGCCATGGTTCTGCACTTCAAAATAATAATTATCCGCACCGAACAAATCACGATACCAGATTGCCGCTTCTCGTGCCCCATCCAGATTTTCCTCCAGAATGCGCTGTGCCACTTCACCGGTAATACAGCCTGACAATGCAATCAAGCCTTCGTGATATTGTTCCAGAAGTTCACGGTCTACACGAGGCTTATAATAAAAACCTTCCAAGGAAGCCAGTGATTCCAGCTTGGATAAATTGCGATAACCGATTTCGTCTTTTACCAGGAGCACCAGATGATACGCACTATCATCCAGCCCCGGCTGACGATCAAACCGGCTGCGCGGTGCCACATATACTTCACAGCCGATAATCGGCTTAATATCATGTTTTTTACACGCTTTGTAAAAGTCCACCACACCATGCATCACACCATGGTCGGTAATGGCCATAGCAGGCATGTTCAACTCTTTCGCCCGTTTCATCAGCTCATCAATTTTGCTGGCACCATCCAGCAGGCTATATGCAGTATGATTGTGCAAATGTACAAAAGGTTCCATCGGTTCGCTCCTTTCCCTATTTATGATGCTTATATTTTTTGAGATTATTTCTTCGTATTATTTTTTCACAATTTTCAGAATCAGATGTGCTTTATACTTCAGCTGCTCTGCTGTGCATACCACCACTTCAACTTTGCAAATTCTTTTATCCAGCTGCAAAATTTCTGCGGTAACACTGATTTCCTCTCCCTGGTCGATGGCATTGATACATATAATATGCATTTCATCCACTGTTGCCTGCAATCTGTGCAGTTTGCGTACAGCAATGGTAGCAGCATTGGTGATAATCATTGAAATTGCACCGGTACTGGCTGCATTGGATTCATTCATCATAAACTGCGTAATGACGCCTTTAATGGTAATCTTGTTATTTTCTACGGTATCGCCGAGCTTAAACCCGCTTAATGTGAGGTTGTCTACCGTTTCGCCAAACTGCGGCTGTTTTTGTGTCTGCTGCAAAGCCTGAATAATATCCTGTCGATTTACCACACCCACCAGGAGCTCGTCATCATCTACAACCGGAATCAAATCCGTATTTTCCCATACCAGCAAACGAGAAATATGGCTTACCAGATTCTGCGGATTTGCTGTCAGCATTTCTGTATCCATCACTTCACTGATAGGCATATTGCTGCTTAACCCGGTTACCGACATTGGTGTTACCAGCCACAAAAGCTTATTTTCGCCATTGATAACAGGGAAATTGCTGTGCCCGGTTTTCAATGTCAATTCATGCCAGTCCATGACAGTGTCGTGCGGATATAATGTTGCAACATCTCTTTTCATAATATCGCCAATGCGTACCAGTTCCGGCTGTACCAGACGTTCATAGATAGCTTTGTTGATGGTTGAAATTGTTTCAAACACATCATACGAAGAAATCATAACCGGTGTATTGGTTTCTTCCGCTTCCCGCAGCAAACTGCTCTGCGGTGTATCTCCGCCCACAATCAGAAGCGCTGCTCCTTTGCGAATGGCATACTGCTGCATTTCGG
>JAGARS010000246.1 GCA_017622155.1 Peptococcaceae bacterium | reverse complement strand
CGCTTCTTCTAAAAGCTGATGACCGGCTGCCTCCATGCACAGTTCTTCAAGCCGCTTCGGGATGTGATAGCTATCCAGCAGCTGATATAATGCCTGTATCATACCATCTGCCGTTTGCGGTGCATCCAGTACGGACTGCAAAGTACGAAGCGGTTCAGCAATGCGTACACGCAGTGTATTGAGTTTCATAAGGGCATCTGCCTGTGCCTCTTCCTCCACATATTGTACAGGATATGTCCAGTCTTCATTTCGATACCACGCACTTCCTCGAATACCGTACTGCAGCACATAATTCTCCAGTAAATCAAGCTCTTGATAGGAAAATGGCAGCAGCCCTGTTTTTAGCAAGCGAAATACACTCTGATAACTCCAGTGACTCTGGATAATATCAAATACTGCAAGCAGTAAATCAGTCAACGGATGCTGATACACAGAAGCCTTGTGGTCAATAAAATATGGAATATCATAATCGGCAAACACGGTTTCTATCAGATGTTCATACTGATCGCCCCGGGTAAATACCGCAATATCGCTGTATCGGTATCCTTCCTCACGGCATAAATCACGAATGGTGCGCGCTGCATAATCCACCTCGCTCAAACGATTCTGCCCCTGTACCAGAAAAAAGCCGTCGGGAGATGCTTCATATTTCTGTGTACCAATGGTAAAATACTGTGCCTCCAGAAAGCTGAGGGTATTCTGTGCACTCCAGCGGATTGCTTCGTGAAACACACAATCCGGCTTAATTTCAACGCCTGCCTCTAATGCCAAACTGCGTAAACGATCATACAATTTCTGTGTATGATGAAACACTGCTTTGCGCCCCGGATTTGCCGAATTGGAATCCAGCGGCAGCACAATGTGCATGGTTTCTGCACGCTGCATTAATTTATCAAGAATTGCAAGCTCCTGCGGTGTAAAATCATAAAACTCATCCACCCAGATTTCTGTATCGCAGAAATAATTAGAAGCATCTAATTGATGCAGTAACAAATTTAACGCATCTTCACTGTCTAAATAATCCTGTGCCAAAAACGTTTCATAACTTTGGTAAAGAGCAGATAGCTCCGATACCTTACTGCCAAATAACGATGCCTGTATGTTTTCCCCATGCACTGCATGATACAGCAGTTCAGGAGAAACCTGATACCGTTTTAATTCCTGAATGGTATCTCCAAGTTTCATCAAATATCCTGTTCGATTGATAGACTGACTGAAATATGGGTATTGTGACTGATTTTCCTGTATCAGCCTGCGCAAAACAAGCAATTTGCCAAGCTCATCGATTGATTGTCTCGCCATGCCGCCGGTCTCCTGCATAATCGTACGTGCCAGACGCTGAAAACTTAAAATTTCAAGTGTTAATACGCCATTAAGCCCATATTGGGTAATCAGCTCATACTGATAACAAAACGTAGCCTGTTCCGGTACCATCAGAATAATCTTTTTTCGGTTGTTCTGTTTTAACGCATTCGCTACCTGCTGCATAACATATGTGCTTTTCCCACTTCCCGCAGGCCCTGTAATAAACTGTACAGCCAAAATACCACCCCGCTTTCTCTACAACAATAAAGTCATTTATTGATATATTTATATGCTATCATCATACTATTTCCACAGCTTTTAGTCCAGTGTGCGATACTGAATCGCCTCTGCCAGATGGGCAAGCTGAATCGATTCACTTCCGGCCAGATCAGCTATGGTGCGTGCTACTTTCAAAATACGGCTATGTGCCCGGGCACTCAGCCCCAAACGTTGAAAAGCCTGTTCCAGAAACGCTTTGCTTTTTTCATCCAGCTGACAAAAGCGCTGAATCTCTGATGAAGTCATGCCGCCATTATGTATGGTAGCAGAATCCTGAAATCGCACAGATTGTATATTACGTGCTTTGATTACCCGTTCCCGCACTGCCGCTGAAGATTCTTCTTCTTTATCTTGATGTAAATCCTGAAACGATACCGGTACAACTTCCAATTGTATATCAAATCGATCCAAAAGCGGACCGGATATTTTATTGCGATAACGTTGAAGCTGTGCTTCACTGCAAGTGCATTGCCGCACCGGATCATTGAAATATCCGCAAGGACATGGATTCATAGACGCTGCCAGCAAAAAACGACATGGAAATGAAATCTGAGCCTGTACACGAGATACGGTAACCACGCCATCTTCCAACGGCTGACGCAAAGATTCCAGCACTTCCCGGTGATATTCCGGAAACTCGTCCAAAAACAATACACCATGATGAGAAAGCGATACTTCCCCAGGATGGGGAATACGGCCTCCACCTATAATACTGGCAGCAGATGCACTGTGATGCGGAGAGCGAAACGGACGTTCCTGTATCAAAGGCTGATTTGGCGGAAGCAATCCTGCAATACTGTAAATCTTACTGAGTGACAAACTTTCTTCAAATGTAAGCGGCGGCAAGATGCCCGGCAATGCTTGTGAAAGCATGGTTTTACCGGAACCGGGAGAGCCCACAAGCAGAATATTGTGATTCCCGGCAGCTGCAATTTCCAGTGCACGCTTTGCTTCACTCTGACCCTTAACCGCACTGAAATCATGCATTGCAGATTTTGGTGCAATTTGTGTAAAATCAGGCAAAGCTGCTTTCACAGGCTGATATACTTCCGGATGTTCCAAAAAATCCACGACATCCTTTAGATGCCGAAACCCGAATGTCTGACTTCCGCCAATTGCACACTCTTCCTGATTGGCATCCGGTACAACCATGCTATACTGTCTGCTGCTGTATTCCAGTGAAATAGGCAATACCCCTTTTACCGGACGCAAGGAACCATCCAGACCAAGTTCGCCCAAAAATAAATACTGCTCTAACTGCTCACATTGAATTTGCTCCGTAACTTGTAAAATTGCGATGGCGATAGCCAAATCAAAACTAGGGCCTTCTTTGCGAATATAAGCCGGTGCCAGATTTACAACCACACGGCGAGGCGGAAACTCATATCCCGCATTTTTAAT
>JAGARS010000245.1 GCA_017622155.1 Peptococcaceae bacterium | reverse complement strand
CTGAAAATCCTCGTGTCGCTGGTCCGATTCCGGCTCGAGGCACCAAAACGCACTTCGTACGAAGTGCGTTTTTTGTTTGTATTTTTACCTCTCATTCCATATTTTCTCATTAATTTGCATTTCATTGTTACAATCATTACAATCTGCTTCCATTCAGGAATATCGGCAATTTACAATATTTGTGAAAAAATATGCTTGACTTTTTCGTCCTATTTTTTGCCTCCAAAACTACCAAAGCTTCACAAAATCCATAATTACAGGCTTCGAAAATCGTTATTAAAAAGCTAAAAGTTGGTCATTGTAACCGCATATCTTACTTGCTATACTGAAAAAAGATTCGATATAAAAAGCCGTGTCCCAGAAACGATATTTTACATTGAGTCAAAAAACATTGGAAAGGTGAGCGAAATGTACAAGATTGTAACCAAAAGAAAATTGAACGACAGCGTTGTGCTGGTAGAAGTGGAAGCTCCTTTTATTGCAAAAAAAGTGCTTCCGGGGCAATTTGTTATTTTCCGTATTGATGAATTGGGCGAGCGTGTTCCTGTTACAGTAGCGGATTATGACAGAGAAAAAGGCACCATCACAATGATTGTACAAACAGTTGGCCGTTCTACCATTATGTTAGGCAACATGGAAGAAGGCGAGTATCTGCAAGATGTAGTAGGGCCATTGGGTCTGCCTACCGAACTTGAAAATGTGAAAAAGGTCTGTGTAATCGGCGGCGGTGTTGGTTGCGCCATTGCATATCCACAGGCAAAAGCATTGCACAACGACGGTGTACAGGTAGATGTGATTGCGGGATTCCGTTCCAAAGACATTGTCATCATTGAAGAAGAAATGCGCGCTGTCGCAGATCGTTATTTCGTTATGACCGACGATGGTTCTTATGGTGAAAAAGGACTGGTAACACAGAAACTGCAGGAACTAATTGATGCAGGAAATCAATACGATGCTGTTATTGCCATCGGTCCAATCCCAATGATGAAATTTGTTTCTTTGACTACGAAGCCGGCCGGTATAAAAACAATTGTGAGCTTGAATCCGATTATGATTGACGGTACCGGTATGTGCGGAGGATGCCGTGTTACAGTCGGTGGCAAAACCAAATTCGCATGTGTTGACGGCCCTGACTTTGATGGACATGAAGTGGACTTTGATGAGCTGATGCGCAGAAACACATCCCATAAAGCTCAGGAAACCCATGACCGTGAACATTGCAGATTGAGAGGTGCGCACAATGGCTAATATGTCTCCCGTAAAAGTTCCAATGCCGGAACAAGACCCTAAAGTAAGAGCACATAACTTTGACGAAGTAACACTGGGCTATACCGAAGAAATGGCCATAGAAGAAGCAAAACGCTGCCTTGGCTGCAAAACCATGCCTTGTGTAGCCGGCTGTCCGGTAAACGTACAAATTCCAAAATTTATTCAGCTGGTGGCAGAAGGCAAATTTGCCGAAGCTTGTGCGGTTATCAAAGAAACCAGTTCTCTACCTGCGGTATGCGGTCGTGTCTGCACACAGGAAACACAGTGTGAAAGCAAATGCACCCGCGGTGTCAAAGGTGAACCTGTAGCGATTGGCCGTTTGGAACGATTCGTTGCAGACTGGGATATAAAACACGGCGAACACAAAATCGAAAAACCTGTTTCCAACGGAAAAAAAGTAGCAATTGTAGGCGCCGGTCCGGCCGGGCTTACCTGTGCAGGTGATTTGGCAAAACTGGGGTATGAGGTAACAATCTTCGAAGCATTCCACAAAGCCGGCGGTGTATTGGTATACGGTATCCCGGAATTCCGTCTGCCAAAAGCAATCGTGCAGAAAGAAGTAGATAACTTAGAACAGCTAGGCGTAAAAGTAATGACAAACATGGTGATTGGCAAGGTGCTTTCTATCGATGAATTATTTGAAGAGTATGGCTTCCAAGCTGTCTTTATCGGTTCCGGTGCTGGGCTTCCAACTTTCATGGGAATTGAAGGAGAGGGGCTGGTAGGCGTATATTCTGCCAACGAATTCCTCACCAGAATCAACCTGATGAAAGCATATCTAGATGAATACGATACTCCAATCCGTCGCGGCAAATCAGTAGCAGTGGTAGGCGGCGGCAACGTAGCCATGGACGCAGCAAGAAGTGCAATGCGTCTTGGCGCAGAACATGTATATATCGTTTATCGTCGCTCTGAAGAAGAACTTCCTGCACGTCAGGAAGAAGTACATCACGCAAAAGAAGAAGGCATTGAATTCATGCTCTTGAGCAACCCGGTAAAAATTCATGGCGATGAAACGGGTGCTGTACGCGCTATCGAATGTGTTAAAATGGAACTTGGGGAACCGGATGCTTCCGGACGTCGCAGACCAATCACTGTAGAGGGTTCTAATTTTGAAATTCCGGTAGATACTGTGATAATGTCTTTAGGCACATCACCAAATCCACTGATTCGCAGCACCACGGAAGGACTGGATACCAATTCTCGCGGCTGTCTGATTACAGATACCGGCATGGCTACCACAAAAGAAGGTGTATTTGCCGGTGGTGATGCTGTAACCGGGGCTGCTACTGTAATTTTGGCTATGGGGGCCGGTAAAACAGCTGCGCAATCCATTCATGAGTATTTAGAAAACAAATAAAACGAATTTCTGTTTCGTTTCTGTATTCTCTTTCACATGAAATTAAATTGCAAATAAATTTTATGTATTTCTTTTGCATTTTTTGTTTCAAACTAAAAATTCGGGGTATAATAAATATATCAGAATTTTTCAAACAGCAAGACTAAGAAAAGATAAATAATTAATTAACAGGGGGTTTTTATTATGGGTTTTTTAACAGGTAAAACAGCAATTATCACAGGCGGCGGCCGTGCTACTTTGAGCGATGGTTCCAGCGGCTCTATCGGTTACGGTATCGCTACTGCTTATGCAAAAGAAGGGGCAAATCTGGTACTGACCGGCCGCAACATGAAAAAACTGACCGACGCAAAAGAAGAACTGGAAAGACTGTATGGTATCAAAGTACTGCCGGTACAGGCTGACGTAGCTTCCGGTCAGGATAATGAAGCAGTTGTAGGCAATGTAATCAAACAGGCTATCGACGAATTCGGCCGTATCGATGTATTAATCAACAATGCACAGGCATCCGCTTCCGGCGTGCCTCTGGCTGATCACACTACAGAACAGTTCGATCTGGCTCTGTACTCCGGTCTGTTCGCAGCATTCTACTACATGAAAGCTTGCTACCCATATCTGAAAGAAACACAGGGCAGCGTTATCAACTTCGCTTCCGGTGCCGGCTTATTCGGCAACTTTGGTCAGAGTGCATATGCTGCTGCCAAAGAAGGTATCCGCGGTCTGAGCCGTGTAGCTGCTACCGAATGGGGTAAAGACGGCATCAACGTAAACGTAATCTGCCCACTGGCATGGACAGCACAGTTGGAAAACTTCCAGAAAGAATATCCGGAAGCATTTGTACAGAATGTTAAAATGCCTCCAATGGGTCACTATGGTGATGTTGAACTGGAAATCGGCCGCGTATGCGTACAGCTGGCAAATCCGGACTTCAAATATCTGACCGGTGAGACATTGACATTAGAAGGCGGCATGGGCTTACGTCCATAATAGTACTTGTCTTTTCTGTAGCTGATTAGGCATCCTAACGACCAAATATTCATATTAACTAAACAGGCAGTAATTGCTTTCCGCAGTGTCGAGATTGACATGGACAAATGCGAAAGATTGTTGAAAATGCGGTGGACGAAGTCCATAAGCATACGACAATCTAAGCAGATGTCCAGGGAACGAGGGTTTACGGAATCAATTACTGCCTTTATAATTCTATTTTAAATATTCGGAATTTGCCAGTTGATTGGCTCTTTCCCCATCTGCGCTAACAAAGCATTACTGCGGCTGAACGGCTTGCTGCCGAAAAAGCCAT
>JAGARS010000244.1 GCA_017622155.1 Peptococcaceae bacterium | reverse complement strand
TATTCCAATGAAATGAAAATGAAATGGCTTGATGTAAAAGAAACCACATTAAAGCAATATGGTGCTGTATCGGCGGAAACTGCACAGGAAATGGCACAAGGCATTCGTATGGCTACAGGTAGTATTTATGGTATCAGCACCACAGGCATAGCCGGACCGGGAGGCGGAAGCGCTGAAAAACCTGTAGGGCTGGTGTATATTGCGATAGCCGGACCAGATTCCTGTCATGCAGAAACACTCCCATTAGATCCAAATATACCGCTTTCCAGAGCAGAAATACAGCAGCAGGCTGCAGTACATGCACTTTCTCTGTTATGGAAAACAATCCGAGAATCGAATCTGTACAAAAAAGAGGTTTGAGCAACCGCTCAAACCTCTTTTTCTTTTCTATTCGTGGTTTAGCCACCTAGATATGCTTTACGTACAACATCATCATTGAGCAAGGTTTTTGCGTCAGCACTGGTTATAATTTTACCTGTTTCCAGTACATAGCCTCGGTCAGCAATAGACAGCGCCATCTGCGCATTCTGTTCTACCAGCAAGATTGTAGTGCCGCGTTCATTCAAGCTTTTGATAATATCAAAGATTTCCTCTACCAGTAACGGAGCCAGCCCCATGGAAGGCTCATCCAGCATCAAGAGCTTTGGCTTGCTCATCATCGCACGGCCCATAGCCAGCATCTGCTGTTCACCGCCGGATAATGTGCCGGCCAGCTGACGACGACGTTCTTTCAGGCGAGGGAAGCGTTCAAAAATTTCTTCCATATCTTCTTTGATATTTGCTTTTGGACGGGTAAACGCACCCAGTTCCAGATTTTCTTCTACACTCATCTGGGAAAACACACGACGGCCTTCCGGCACCTGTGCCAAACCCATAGGCACAAGTTTGTGGGCAGGCAGATGATGAATTTCTTCATCCAGGAATTTGATGTTTCCTGTTTTGCTGTGCAGCAGATTGGATACTGTCTGCAGAATCGTAGTTTTACCTGCACCATTGGCGCCAATCAAGGAAATGATTTCGCCTTCGTTTACTTCGAAGCTAACACCTTTGATAGCATGAATACTGCCGTAGTACACATTGATATCATTTACCTCTAACATTGCCATGCTATCAGTCCTCCTTCTTCTTCCCTAAGTATGCTTCAATTACCTGTGGATTTGCCTGAATTTCTTCCGGAGTCCCTTTGGCAATAATTTTACCGTAGTTCAGAACGGCAATCCCTTCACAGATATTCATTACCAGCTGCATATCATGCTCGATGAGCAGAATTGCAATCTGGAATGTATCGCGGATTTTACGGATGTTTTCCATCAGTTCTGCTGTTTCGGAAGGATTCATACCTGCTGCCGGTTCATCCAGCAGCAGAAGTTTTGGTTCTGTTGCCAGCGCACGTACAATTTCCAGACGGCGCTGTGCACCATAAGGCAAGCTTCCTGCTTTATGATCAGCCAAATCCTGCATGTCAAAAATACTTAACAATTCCAGCGCTCTTTCATGGGCGCGTTTTTCTTCCTGCCAGTATTTCGGCATTCTCAAAATACCTTCTAAAGTACTATAGTGCGTATGATTATGCAAACCCAGTTTTACGTTTTCTTCTACAGTTAAAGAATTGAACAGACGAATGTTCTGGAATGTACGCGCAATCCCTGCTTTGTTTACCTGAATGGCGTTCATGCCGTGTGTGTCTTTTCCGTCCAGCAGAATTGTCCCATGGGTCGGCTGATACACTTTTGTCAGCAGGTTGAATACTGTAGTTTTCCCAGCGCCGTTTGGCCCAATCAGGCCGGCAATTTCAGTACGGCCAACGGTAATATTGAAATCATCTACCGCTTTCAGACCGCCGAATTCAATACCCAAATGTGTAGCTTCCAGAATAGGGGCAGTGCCTAAATCACGTTCTGTTAATAACCCTGTACTAGGGATTGGAACCATCTTAGCCATTTGCATTATCCCCTTTCGCCGGTTTCTTTTTGAAAATACCTGTCACTTTTGCTCCGAAAGAACCCAAAGCATTTTTCAGAGTCGGGTTATTGGTAGCCAGCATCATTACAATCAGAACAATTGCATATACCAGCATACGATATTCAGAGAATTCACGCAGCATTTCAGGTAATACAGTCAGCACAGTTGCTGCAATAATACTGCCGCGCATATTGCCCAGCCCACCCAGTACTACGAATACCAGTACCAGAATAGATGTATTAATATCGAATTTACTTGCAACCACAGTGGAGAAGTTGGTAGCGAATAATACGCCGGCCATCCCTGCCATTGCAGCAGAAATTACAAAAGCCATCAATTTATAGTTTGTTACATTAATCCCTACAGACTGTGCTGCGATTTTGTTGTCACGCAGCGCCATAATCGCACGGCCGCTCTTACTGTTTACCAGGTTGAAAATCACAATCAGGCAAACCATAATCAGCACAAAACCCATAGTAAATGTAGCAATACGAGGAATCCCCAGTAAACCCATCGGCCCATTAATCAAGAGTTTGCCATCAGTGTCCATTTCCAGTGTATTTTTAATCATGCAGAAATGCAGGCCGTTGGAATCCAAACCAACAAACAGGTTGTTTACAATCCCTTTGATAATTTCACCAAACGCCAATGTTACAATTGCCAGATAGTCACCGGACAAACGCAGTACCGGTACGCCTACCAGCACACCTACGATTGCAGCTACAATACCGCCGACAATCATAGCCAAAATCAATACCAGTACAGGATTGTTAATATTCTGGCTAAAGCACTGAGCCGCTACAACACCGCTGAATGCCCCGGCGCTCATAAACCCTGCATGCCCCAGGCTCAATTCACCCAGTACACCTACTGTCAGGTTCAGAGAAATTGCCATTACAATATAGGCACAAATCGGTACCAGCTGCCCTTTTAAGCTGCTGGAAATGTTGCCGCCGGCCATCATAACCTGTACAATTACAAATGCAACGATTACCATCAGATAAGTAATCATATTGCTGCGAGTTGTTTTATTCATTGTTTTTAAGTTCATGTCAAAACACCTCACACTTTCTCGCTAACTTTTTTGCCCAACAGACCGGTTGGTTTCACCAGCAGAACCACAATCAGCACCGCAAATACAATTGCGTCAGACAGCTGTGTGGAAATATAGGCTTTTGCAAAAATTTCAATAATTCCTAACAAAATACCGCCAATCAATGCACCCGGGATAGAACCAATACCGCCAAATACCGCGGCAGTAAATGCTTTAATACCAGGCATCGCCCCTGTAGTTGGCACCAATGTCGGATAAGCAGAACATAACAGCACACCTGCAATGGCAGCTAATGCAGAACCAATTGCAAATGTTAAAGAAATAGTACTGTTTACGTTAATCCCCATCAGCTGTGCTGCGCCTTTATCTTCAGATACCGCACGCATAGACTTCCCGATACGGGTTTTGTTAACGAAAAGCACCAGCGCAACCATGATAATGACACAAACGAGAATGGTAACGATTGTTACAAAAGAAACGGATAATGCGCCGTCAAACAGTTTGACAGAACCTTTCACTACAGACGGGAATACTTTCGGACTGGATGTCCATAACAGCTGCGCCGCATTCTGCAGAAAATAACTCATACCGATTGCTGTAATCAGTACTGCCAGTGCAGGCGCCTGACGCAAAGGCTTGTATGCCAGTCGTTCAATAACAATCCCCAGCACAGTACATACCACCATAGACAGCAGTACACCAAGCAGCGGGTTCAGCCCATATCGTGCTGTGGCAAAGAAGCAGATATAAGCGCCCACCATGATAACATCCCCATGGGCAAAGTTCAGCATTTTTGCAATCCCGTATACCATTGTATAACCCAATGCAATGATTGCATAAATACTCCCCAAGCTGATACCGCTGATCAGATTAAAGAGAAATTCCATATCATTCACCTCAAATATTAAAATTAGTACAAACATAAAAATACAACACAATGTTCTTATTATAGCAATTGAACCATGGAAATACAACTGTACACCATTTACACACATAATAGAAAATATCAATAGCTAAAATATTTCGTTGTAAACGCTACACACGCTATCTGTATTGGCTTTCTATGCATTTATGTAAAAAAAGACCGCCGCACTTGCGGCGGTCTTTACCGTTTATCAGCTATGTTAATTTTTATGAATTACATACCTACATATACGCCGCCCTGGATAACCATACCTTTAGGGTCTTTGTTAACCTGACCGTTTTCACTCCAGGTAGCACCTGCACCTGTTAAACCGTCGAAGGACATAGATGTGAACTGTTCAATCATTAAGTCGTTCAGTTCAGCAGCTGTCATATCAGCTGTAGCACCTGCTGCTTCGCAAGCCTGATGCAGTGCATAGATGCAGTCGTAAGCATCAGCAGCGAACTGGTTAGGGATTTCACCGTACAGATCCTGATATTTAGCTACGAATGCTTTTGTACGATCATCTTCAGCGTCAGCAGAGAATGGGGTTAACAGCATTACGCCTTCAGCCAGAGCTGTATCGAAACCTTCCAGAGTCAGAATACCGTCCATACCGTCTACACCAAAGAATTTAGGAGCATAGTCCATAGTAGCAGCCTGACCTAAGATCAAGGAAGCTGCATCGTAGTACATTGGCAGGAATAACAGGTCTGCACCTGCATTTTTTGCATCCTGCAGCTGTACTGTGAAGTCGTTCTGGCTGTCTGTAGTAAATGTAGTTGTAGAAACAATGTTCAGACCCAGGTCAGCAGCTTTTGCCTGGAATGTCTGATAAATACCGGAAGAGTAAGCATCATCGTTTTTGTAGATAATACCGATTTTTGTACCCAGTTTCTGGTCAGCAATGTACTGAGCAGAAGCGGAACCCTGGTTCGGGTCAGCAAAGCACATCTGGAATACGTTATCTTTACCTTCTGTTACACCTGTACCGGAAGCGGATGGTGTTAAACCGAAGATTCTGTCTTCAAAGTTTAAGTCAGAAGTAGCAGTACCAGGAGCTGTGGTTACAGAGTTCAGAGACAGCTGCATACCCCAGTCTTTTAATGCATTGTAAGCATTTACAGCTTTTTCTGTGTCGTGAGCATCGTCTTCCATTTTGAATTCGAACTGAATGCCGCCTTTTGCATTTACTTCTTCAATAGCGATTTCAGCACCGCGCTGTACTGCCAGACCATAAATGGAAGCACCACCGGTTAATGGACCTGTACCGCCAACTTTGATAGCAGCAACAGCATCGCCGCCCTGCTGATTGTCTTTCTGTGTGTCGTTGCCGCCACCGCAGCCTGCTAACATACCCATTGCCATAAAGCCAACCAGGGCAGTCGCAATTACTTTTTTCATTTTCATTGGAATTTCCCCCTAAAAAATTTGTTCGTTTGCAGTTCTGTTACAAGACATTTTTCAAAAGATTCAAACTGTACTAGAACTGTGTTACAGATATTATAGTACGCTGCATAAGTCTTGTCAATATCTTATTGTATAAATTACATTTTTAGTGTCATAATTATTCTTTATACCGATTACTGTTTTCTAACAGCCAGCTTTCTCCGGTGGCATAATCAATTCCGATTCCCGGCTGTACATTGTGCACATACACATAAAAACAAATACCGCCTCCGGCATCTTCCACCGAATAGCCTTCTATGGTAACACCGCTGGCCAGCAAATTGTTTCCCTCATATACAGGTGTCACACGATACAGCACATGTCTTCCGGTATATTTTACATATGCCGCCACCATATCTTCAAAAGGCAGCATGCCTTCTACATTCAAATAGCGTGTCCCTGTAATCAGGTTTTTTTCATTGGCATTTTCGCCTGTCAATTGATAACCAATCAGGTGGCATCTGTTATACAGGTATTTTCCATCTACACAATCGTACCGCACCGTATGCCAGCCGCTTGGTTTTACCTGCCCAATGCTGCCTCGTTCTTCTACAGGCATCAGCTCTGTACCAATACAGGCCATTGCCGGACCGCATCGCCCCAGATAATCCAGTTCGGCAAAGGTTTCGTATGCCGTTGTCGTATATTCGGCTTCTGTAAACAACGGTACATTATCGTTCAATATCACATACGGTTCCCCAGCATAGGTGCCGATTACATCTTCCAGCAAAGCAGCATATTCTGTATGAAGCTCAGGAGCTGGCAGCAGCTGCATAACTTTTAGTTTCAGATCTGTCGGCACAATACAGAACAGCAGCAGGATTACAGAAATGCATAGTTTTTTGTGATTGCGCTGCCAAAACTGTTTCACTTTACGTTTTATTTTATTTTTTGTACGTTTCTTGATAAACGATTTTCGTTTTCTTTTCGGCATACTGCTTCACCACACTTTTTCTCCATTTCAAAATATGCACAACATTCAAAAGAAAAGACTGTCACACAACATGTAACAGCCTTGATTTCTATATTTTATAATTGATAAAATGCCATTCCATTTGCCCCCATACCAATATGGGTACCAACCACACTGCCGATCTGCAGATATACAAACTCGCTGCAGTTTATTTTGCCTTCCAATCGTTCCTGAATATGCTGAGAGTATTCCAGATTGTCACAATACCCAATCACACAGTATACCTCTTTATCCGGGTCAATCTTTTCAATCAGGATATCAATCAGACGTTCCTGCGCTTTGTTTCCTTTATTGCCGCGCACTTTTTCATACGCACTGATGACACCGTCTTTCAGGCATAAAATCGGTTTGATGTTTAACAAGGAACCCACCAGCTGGCTTGCCTTGCCAATTCGACCGCCCTTGTGCAGATTATCCAGCGAATCCAGCAGAAAATAAAGTTCTGTTTTCGCAACAATTTCTTGCAGCCGCTCCAGAATTTCTTCTAATGCCATCCCTGATTCAACCATCTTTGCAGCAGATAATACAATCAGCCCCATCCCAATGGTAGCATTGCGGCTATCAATATTATGCACAGCAATGGTATCCTGCACCATATTCGCTGCCAATACACTGCTCTGATAGGTGCCGCTCAAATCACTGGCAAGATGGATAGAAATAATGTGTTCTGTGCCTTCCTGCGCGATTCTCTGATATACTTCCGCAAATTCTGCAGGAGTAATTTGAGACGTGGTTGGCAGTTCTTCAGAGCTCTGCATCAGCTGATAAAATGTCTCATTGGTAATATCCACTTTATCTTTATATGACGTTCCATTGATTGTCACGGTTAGCGGCACCATTTCAATCTGATACCGTTCTACCAGTTCCTGCGATAAATCAGCGGTACTGTCAGTAACAATTCTGATTTTTGACATAATTAGTGTCACCCGTTCCTACAAATTCTTTAACATAATTTATTATTCAACAGAAATAAGATAAGAATATACTGCCTGCGCACCTAAATATAATTCAAACTCCACATCTGGATAGTGCTCTTCCAAATACGCCAGCAGCTGATTTGCATCATCTTCTGTCACGCCTTCGCCATAATACAGCGTTGCCAGCTCCGCATTTTCCATATCCATTTCTTCTAACGCATCACAGATTAACTGCTGCATGTCATCGCCTACAGCTTTGATTTTACCTTCTACGATACCCAAGAGCTGCCCTTCTTTGATTTCAAAAGCATCAATCGAAGTATCACGCACAGCGTAAGTCACTTCTGCAGATCGAACCTGCTGCATCGCATCTGCCATAGCTTCAGCATTTTCATCCACATCACCGTCGGCATCATACGCCATCAAAGAAGCAATGCCCTGCGGAATTGTACGGCTTGCCACTACACGCACCTGTACATCCTGACTTAAATTTGCTGCCTGTTCTGCCGCCATAATAATATTTTTATTGTTTGGCAGCAAAATAACCGCATCTGCATTCACAATTTCAATTGCATTCATGAAATCCTCTGTACTAGGGTTCATAGTCTGACCGCCTGTGATTACATAGTCTACACCCAGCCCTGCAAAAATTTCATTTAAACCTTCACCGGCGCTAACTGCAACCACAGCCAAAGCTTTATGTTCACGTTCTGCCGCTGCAGTTTCATCTGCAACACCAAAGCGTTCACTTTGCGCTTTCATATTTTCGATTTTAATATCATTCAAATCCCCGAAGGAACCGAAATATTCCAGCACCTGTCCCGGATGATTGGTGTGTACATGCACTTTTGTAATATCGCCGGCGCTTACCACCAAAGTACAGTCCCCCAGCTCATTTAAATATGCGCGGGCAGCCTCTACATCCACTTCTTTTTTATTGCGGACAATCAGCTCTGTACAATACTGGAATGTAATCTGATCCGGATGAATATGATATTCCGGATAATCATTTTCAATCACAGTTTCCTGTTTATTTTCGGTCGCAAAGTCAATCTGACCATTCAGCCCTGCAAGCATACCTTCCACAATTGTCAAGAGCCCTTTTGCACCGGCATCTACTACCCCGGCCTGTTTTAACACAGGCAGCAGTTCCGGTGTACGGTCCAGACTGCGATACCCTTCTTCCAGATAAGCTTTCAAACAATCTTCAATTGTGAAATTTTCCTGATATACTGCAGATAAATATTCACTTGCTTCACGGCAAACGGTCAGAATCGTTCCTTCCATCGGTTTTACCACTGCTTTATATGCAGATTCTTTTCCGTTTGCAAACCCTTCAACAAAACTTTTTGCATCAGCAGCATCACCTTTTGTGGCAAACACTTTTGCAATCCCGCCTAAAATCTGTGACAGGATTACGCCCGAATTTCCACGTGCTCCCATCAGAGCACCATATGCCATCTGTTCTGCCACTTTTGCAACAGTAATTTCAGCTTCCGGAATCTGCCCTAAAAAGCGAGCTACCGAGTTTAATGTCAAAGACATATTGGTACCTGTGTCACCATCCGGCACAGGGAATACATTCAGGCTGTCAATCGAAGCTTTGTCGGCATTCAGCTTATTCACGCCAGCCAAAACCATATTCATAAATTGTTTTCCATCAATACTTGTATAGTTCACTGCAAGAGCCTCCTCGTTCAACCGAAAAATCAATCATTTAATGATACATCATTCCATGCAACTTTGCAAACCATATTCATTATTTTTTGTTAATTTATCGTATTATATAGATATATTTCCCAAAACATAAACACTGCATGATTACACACATATGGTTATTATACGATATTTTATCAAAAAGCACAATCCACAAAATGGAAGTTTTCATCAATAATATTCATTCATGTAGTTGCACTGTTCCGGCCAGACAACATCCAATATTGATGTAAGAGATTGCTCTGTATGGTTATCACAACAGAGCACTTCCTGTTGAATCAGGCTTTTCGCACTGCATGCGCCCATAATCAGCTGACTCAACCCATCAATTGAAATTGCAGCATGTGCCACATGATTTCGCTTCATTTCCGTTTGCCCGATCGCATCAATCTTATTTACCTTTGCCATTGTATTGTTGATGAGGATATGATACGTGCCTGTATTCCATTCCGCAAAATCATCCTGCACAGTCAGCAAAAATTCTGCCTCAATATCAGGATAGCAGATAGATTCCAGACATTGTTTTACATCTACAATGCGTGCCATCAGAAACGGGTACAGCACAATATCTGTTTTTGCAGATGCCAGCTGATATTTCAAACTATCATTCTCAGGCAAATCAATCCAGAGCTTTTCGCCTTCTGCCACATTTTGCATCAGATAATACAGCATTCCGTTTTTTGCCCGTTCATGACACCACGCCATTTCGCGAACAAAACATTTTTCTTTTAACGGGGTCCACAGAAAATACCCTTGCGGTTTCTGCTGTTCGTCTTCAATCAAGAAACAAATTGTATGCTCCATTTGCGCATCTTCCAGCTGTAAACGCCATTGTTCTGCTGTACGATTGACTGCGGCATGATACCTTGCAGCAAATACTTCATACACACGCGCCAATTCTGCCTGCGCTTCAAACATATCCACTTTGCGCACACATCCCCATTCTTTGGCAGCACAGCGCAGTTCTCGCGGTTCTGTGATAATTCTTTGATGAAAATAACAAAACGGCCATCCATAGCGATAATAAAACTGCCCTTCAAATGGCATCAGCAAACTAATCGCCTGTTTCTTTTCACGCTGCAAATAAAGGCACTCCCGAAGCAGATGTTTGGCGTAGCCTTTGTTGCGCGCCTCCGGTGCCGTATCTACACCTACTACGTAGCCACAGGACAGTGCTGTATTGCGTATTTGCAAATTATATGGAATTACTTGCGCGGATGCTTGTAATTGTTCTGTTTCTCCATGCTGTTCAAATATACCAAGTGTATTTTCTGCTTTCCAGTACCTCGCAAAATACCACAACACAAATTTTATCGTATCATCAAAACAAGTTTGCCACAACTGCATAACCTGCGGCAGTTCTTCGTTTGTTACAATACGGCAATATGCGTTTTGTATTGTACTTTTAGGCATGGCGATATACCCCTTTATATTTTTTTATCAATTCAACAGGATGGTAGGACAGTTTCGCTTTGCGAAGCCCTTCTGCCCCGGTATCTTCTTCACGATTTACATATTTTGCTTCAGGCCATTCATGCAGCAAAAATTCCTGATTAATCGCGCCATACAGCCCGGTAATCGCCCCGTCAGCCTTTTCTACATGTACCACGACTGTTTCATCATTTAACATTTCACCCAATGTAAATGCAGCTATTTTGCCATCTATACGAATAACGGCACCTTTATAATCCAATGCTTCAAAATGATTCAACGCTTCACGGATTGCTTTTTGTTCACAGTGCAGTCCTGCATCCAAAGACCCGCTGCAGGCTTTCTGACCGCACCATTCTTCCAGATACCGCCATACCTCTTCTACCATATCCGCAGTCATAGCTTCATACACATAGTCAGGATAGTTTTTACGGAAATTGCTTAAATGATTGCGTTTACTGTGATATTTTCTGCCTTTTAATTCACGTAAATCTTCACCCAGGTACATATAATCAGCCAAATCTCTCTCATCTTCCAAATAAAACATCCCCGGATATTCTGTTTCAAGCAGCTCTGCAAATGATTCCGTTACCGCACGCATAATAAACGGCAGTCCCTGAGAAGAAAAATATTCGTCCAGCTGTGCAAACACTTTGCGCAAATCACAGTTTGTATAATCTCCATAGGGCTGCAGAATCCATGTTTCTTCCATTTGGCCCGGCTTTATAATCAGCAGCCCCTCTATAATCGTCCATTGAACTTCGTAACAATCACGCCAGATAAACATATTGGTAAATGTACATTCTGAGTTGCGCGGCTGCACTGCCTGAAAGTACTGATCTATTATAGGTTTATCTTCCAATGTCAGATCCTTAAATTCTATCATATCAATCACCTTACTCTATCTATAATCAAAAAACATAATCAAAAGCAAGCATTGGGATTATGCACCATCAGCTGTCTGCTTTATACCACATACATTCTAATTTTAAACTTATTTTTCCGATTCAACTTATTAAATATTCTATCAAAAATATCCTATTCCCTTTTTTTCGCCTGCATTGTATTATATAGCTATAACAAATAAGGATGTGAACTTTCATGGGCGAAAAAAAAGCAAATACATTATCTATATTTTCTGCAAACTGCTTGAATCTGCGCAGTCCGTTATCACAGTGTCATATCTGCAAAACTGTTTGCCCGCAAAATGCACTTTCTTTTCACAACGGAAAATGGGAAGCTGTCAACTGTACACTTTGCGGTGTTTGTGCAATGGTATGCCCGACGCAGGTGTTTCAAATTGATCTGCCCCATTTATTAAATCTGCCTGCGCAAAATCTGGTAATCACCTGTTCACAAGTACCGACTGCT
>JAGARS010000243.1 GCA_017622155.1 Peptococcaceae bacterium | reverse complement strand
TTATTATGTTAGTTGTAGTAGCAATTATGATGTCCAGCGCATTGACATCCGAAGGTACCGGTATCAAACCACTGATTATGAGCGTATTAACCCCTATTTTAGGCGGACATAGCATGTGGATGACCGGCTGCCTGATGATGCTTGTTGGTTTTATCTTGACAAACGTAGCAAACAACTTTGTATGCGCTATGGTTATGCTGCCGCTGTTCGGTACATTTGCTGCTGAAACCGCTATGGACCCTGTTACTGCAGCAGCTATCGCCTGCGCAGCTATCGTATGCCTGTACATGGCATTCTTAACACCTGCTGCTTCTCCATACGCAGGTATGTTACACTCTAATACCGAATGGTTTACCCCTGCAGAGCTTTATAAATTTGCAGTACCATTCTCTATCTTACTGATCGCTGCATTCTTCTTTATCGGCTATCCGGTAGCAATCTTCTTATTCGGATTAGTCGCTTAACCAAAATTAAGTTTTCAATATGACACCGGATTATCCAGCATAATCCGGTGTCAATCTAAATAATCCATATACATGATGTTAAACTTCAAAGGAGGAATTTCTTATGGGACATCCATCTGTACATCCAACCGGTACCACTGTTTACAAACCGGAAAAATGCTATAACGGCTACACAATTTACTCTGCAAAAGATCATGGTGCAGTATTAGTTGATATGAACGGCAACGCTGTGCATGTGTGGAAAGATCTGCACGGCTTCCCGAACAAACTGCTGCCTGGCGGTCAGGTATTCGGCAGTCTGGGCGTACGTGACCCTCTGTATGGCTATCAGGACCAGCTGGACCTGGTACAGGTAGACTGGGACGGCAATATTGTATGGAAATTTGATAAATTAGAATATATCGAAGATGAAGGCGAAAAACCACAGTGGATGGCGCGTCAGCACCACGACTTCCAGCGTGAAGGCAACACTGTAGGCTACTATGTACCGGGTATGGAATGTAAACTGGACAGCGGCAACACCCTGATTCTGTGCCACCACGACGTAGTAAACAAACGCATCTCCGATAAAAAACTGGTTGACGACTGCTTTATCGAAGTTGACTGGGAAGGCAACATTGTATGGCGCTGGAACTGCAACGAACATTTCAACGAATTAGGCTTTGACGAAACAGCGAAAAATGCACTGTATCGCAGCCCGAACGTAAAAGTAACCGGCCAGGGCGACTGGATGCATATCAACTCTATGAGCGTACTGGGGCCAAATAAATGGTATGACGCAGGTGACGAACGCTTCCATCCGGACAACATTATCTGGGACGGTCGTGAAACCAACATCTGCGCGATTATCAGCAAAGAAACCGGTAAAATTGTATGGCAGGTGGGTCCTGACTATACACAGACAGAAGCATTGCGCAAACTGGGCGTAATCATCGGTCAGCATCACTGCCACATGATTCCAAAAGGTCTGCCTGGCGAAGGCAACATTCTGGTTTACGATAATGGCGGCTGGGGCGGCTACGGTGCTCCTTCTCAGACCAGTGTCAGAGGGCAGAAAACAGCTATCCGCGACTACTCTCGTGTAATTGAATTCAACCCTGTTACACTGGAAGTAGTATGGGAATTCAACGCAGGCAAACTGGGTCATGTAATGCCAATTCAGGCAAACTGGTTCTACAGCCCATTCGTAAGCTCCGCACAGAGACTGCCAAACGGCAACACTCTGATTACCGAAGGCAGCGAAGGTCGTCTGCTGGAAGTAACACCGGAATACGAAATCGTATGGGAATACATCAACCCATATCTGCATGAACAGCAGTATGTATATCGTGCATATCGTTATCCATACGACTATGTGCCACAGCTGCCAAAACCGGAAGAAGTAGCAATCGAACCTGTAGACAACAACACCTTCCGTCTGCCGGGTGCAGGAGAATACGGTTTCAAAGAAGTAGTCACTGTAGAAGGCACCATCGGCTACGGCAAACGCGGCGATATGTGTATCGACGAAGATAAACCAGAAAAATAATAGCGGAACTACCCCTTTCGCATAGAAAAAGACGGTCTCGTACCGTCTTGTTTCTTTTGGACAAATATGCTATACTGTTTTTATAAAATATCTTTGGAGGTGCATGTTATGGACACCATTGCCCAATTACAGCAATACATTGACCAAAGCAGCCGCATTGTATTTTTTGGCGGTGCCGGTGTATCTACTGAAAGCGGCATCAAAGATTTTCGCAGTGTAGATGGACTGTATCATATGAAATATAAATACAACCCGGAAACGATTTTGAGCCACAGTTTCTTTTTGAATCACACGGAAGAATTTTTCGAATTTTATATGGACAAGATTGTGCAGCCTACACAAAATGCTGCACCCAATACCGCACACACTGTATTGGCGCAGCTGGAAGCGCAAGGTAAGCTCTCCGCAGTTATCACACAAAATATTGACGGACTGCATCAGATGGCCGGCAGCCGGAACGTGCTGGAGCTGCACGGCAGTATTCACCGCAACTACTGCATGAAATGCGGTGCCAAATATTCTTTGGCAGAAACCCTTGCTCACGGTGATATCCCTCACTGCAAATGCGGCGGCTTGATTCGCCCGGATGTGGTATTATACGAAGAACCTTTGAATGATACCATCATCACCAAAGCAATCCATGCCATCAGCAGCGCCGACTTGCTCATTGTAGGCGGCACATCCCTTACTGTATATCCGGCAGCAGGATTTCTGGATTTCTATCAAGGAAATAAACTGGTGGTTATCAATCTGGACAACACCAGCTATGATAGCAAAGCTGCCCTCACCATCAATGGCAAAATCGGTGAAGTGCTGGGACAGCTGGCTTTATAAAGGAGGAATACCACTATGCATAAACTGACCAATTATTACGCATTGCGCGGGCTGAAATGTATTCACTTAATCGCCACTGTATTGTGGTGCGGCGGTTCTATTGCCGCTATGCTGCTGTATTATACCGGCAGTATATCTGCCAATGTGGAAACCGTATTACACACATATCTCATTCGCCCGGGCATCTGGGCCTTAATCGCTACCGGCATCATTTATACCTTGTTTACCAGCTTTTCCGGCAAACAGCGCTGGGTGCGCGCCAAATGGATGGTTACGTTCGCTACCGCCCTATCCGGTATTTTCATTGCATCAGTGCCAATGGCTGATATGATGAAAGTAATTTTGATGACAGCATTAGTAGTAATCTCTGTATATCATTTGCCAAAGAATAAAGTGAAACATACTGCATAAAACAACGCCGCCAGGTTATCTGCAATGTACAGACAGCCCGGCGGCGTAATTTTTGTATT
>JAGARS010000242.1 GCA_017622155.1 Peptococcaceae bacterium | reverse complement strand
CGGTGTTAAAACCGGAAGAACCGATGGTGCTGAAGCAATATAACAGCCCCCCGAACCCTAAAGTAGACATGATAACGGACGGAATATCCAGATGTACATCTTTTGGTTCACCGAAGTTATCCAGATAAAAGAATGCAATTACCATGGTGAGAATGGTCAGCGGTGTCAAGCCGTAGAACAGCATATGCCAGTTGAATGCATCAATAACTACGCCGGCTACAACAGGCCCTACGCATGGTGCTACCCCGAATACAATCCCAATCATCCCCATACCGGTACCGCGCAGATGACGCGGCAATGTGAGCAGCATCAGTACCTGACCCATTGGCATCATGATACCGCAGCCTGCGGCTTGCAGTACACGGGCCAGCATTACAACAGCAAAATCACTGGAAATAGCTGCAGTAAAAGTACCGGCAGTGAACATCCCCATAGCTACAAAGAACAAGCGTCTGGTGGTGAAACGGTCAATCAGGAACGCAGTGATTGGCACCATAATCCCATTTACCAGCATATATCCGGTGGTAAGCCATTGTGCAGTAGAAGCATCTACATGCATTTCTTTCATAATACTAGGCAGCGCCGGTGTCAGCAGCGTCTGATTCAGAACGCCCATAAAGCCGGCTAAAATCATAATTGCATTGATGATAATGGCTTTTTTACTAAGCCCCATTTCTTCAATTTTTCCCAATGTTAATTCCTTCTTTCCATATCAATCTCTTGTTTTTATTCGAATAAAGCGGGAAAAAAACTGACCATATTTCATAGACTGTTTGCGCAGTGCTGAAAAATGATCAGGTATCTGTATCCGAATATTCTTTTCTATTACATCATAGCACAAATGACAAAAATTGCAATAGCGCAACTTTTTATTTGGATGAATTTTCAATTAGTATTAGATATCTTTATTGGAAGTGACGACAAAGATTCGTCTACAGTGATTGAAAAAAATAATTTGCTACAGAGACATTTATCAAGTATAATAAAACATTGTGAGTATATTGACATAAAACACTTTCATTCAGATATAAATTATAAATCCTTAGGAGGAAGTAAAACATGATCACAGTTAATAATGTGAGTTTGAGCTTTGATGGCACTACACTGTTTTCTGATGTAAATTTGAAATTCACACCGGGCAACTGCTATGGTATTATCGGTGCCAACGGTGCAGGGAAATCCACATTCCTGAAAATTTTATCCGGCGTGAAAGAACCGACCACAGGGGAAATTATCATTCCTGCCAATGTGCGTATGTCTGTACTGAAACAGGACCACTATGCTTATGATGAATATACCGTTATGGATACCGTAATCATGGGCAATGCAAGACTGTATGAAATTATGCAGGAAAAAGATGCGCTTTATGCCAAACCGGATTTCAGTGAAGAAGACGGGATTCTGGCATCTGAGCTGGAAGGCGAATTTGCCGAATTGAACGGCTGGGAAGCTGAAACAGAAGTATTAAAACTGCTGCAGGGCTTAGGCTTAGAAACCGGTATTGAGTATTCCATGATGAGTGCGTTAGACGGGAAACAGAAAGTGAAAGTATTACTGGCACAGGCACTGTTTGGCGAACCGCAGATTATCCTGCTGGACGAACCTACCAATAACCTGGACATTCAGTCTATTCAGTGGCTGGAAGAATTTCTGATGGACTATGAAGGCACTGTAATCGTGGTATCCCATGACCGTCACTTCTTAAATATGGTATGCACCCATATCGTAGATATTGACTTCAAAAAAATTAAAATCTACACCGGGAACTACGATTTCTGGTATGAATCCAGTCAGCTGATGCAGAAACTGATGCGTGACCAGAACCGCAAAAAAGAAGACAAAATCAAAGAGCTGCAGAGCTTTATTTCTCGATTCTCTGCAAACAAATCCAAAGCAAAACAGGCAACTGCACGCCGTAAACTGCTGGATAAACTGACAGTGGAAGAACTGCCGGTATCTTCTCGTAAATATCCTTATCTGGGCTTTGAAATGGATAGAGAACCGGGTAAAGAAATCCTGACAGTAGAAGGGTTAAGCAAAACCGTTGATGGCGTAAAAGTGCTGAACAATGTGTCGTTCCGCATTGAAAAAGGAGAAAAAGTAGCATTTGTAGGCGACAATGAAATTGCCACCACCACACTGTTCCAGATTCTGATGGGTGAACTGGAACCGGATGAAGGCTCCTTTAAATGGGGTGTAAGTACTAGCCAGAGCTACTTCCCACATGACAACAGCGAATATTTCAATGGCTGTGATTTGTCCATTCTGCGCTGGCTGGAACAGTACACACCGAAAGATCACAGCGAAACTTATCTGCGCGGCTTCCTGGGCAGAATGCTGTTCTCTGGTGATGATGTACTGAAACCGGTAAATGTATTGTCCGGGGGCGAAAAAGTACGCTGCATGCTGAGTAAAATGATGATGCACGGTGCTAATGTACTGGTTATTGACCAGCCAACCAACCATTTGGATTTGGAAAGTATCACAGCAGTCAACAATGGTCTGATTGAATACAAAGGGATTCTGCTGTTTGCTTCTCATGACCATCAGTTTGTAGAAACCATTGCCAACCGTATCATTGAAATTCAGCCGGAAGGTGTATTGAGCAAACTGGGCACCTACGATGAATTCCTGGAATGGAAATACGCAAGATAATATAGTTTTTTATAAAGCAGTGAGGGCAGAGTCTATTTCCGATCGGAGTAGATGTCTGCCCTTTTAGTATTTTATTTTTTATGTTATAATCAACAAAAAACATGCAAAGGATGTGCTGTGTATGCTGCCAAAACCAATCTGGCTGGAAGGGGAGCGGGTATTCCTAGTTGACCAGACCAAACTTCCGGCAGAGTTAGATGTAATAGAGATTCGTACAGAAGAACAGATGTGGGATGCCATTAAGCGTCTTGTAGTGCGCGGAGCCCCGGCTATTGGGCTTGCCGGAGCATTTGGGGTGTATCTGGGTGCTGCTCGCAAGCTGGAAAGCGGTGTGCTGACAGCAGACAATTTTATAGAAGAAGTGCATAACACAGGTGCGTATCTGGATACTTCCCGCCCTACAGCTGTAAATCTGCACTGGGCTGTGACCCGTATGGATGCTGTGGCGGAACGATTGATACAATCCGGTGAGCAGAACGTGAATATGCTGGTGCGCGGGCTGCTTGCAGAATGTGAAGCAATGCTTACTGAGGATATTGCGGCCTGCAGAGCCATAGGGGAATATGGAGCGGATTTGCTGGAACAGATTCCGGGGTTCCACACCATGCTCACCCACTGCAATGCCGGCGCTTTGGCTACCAGTATGTATGGCACTGCGTTGGCGCCTGCTTATATCATGCAGGAACGGGACAACAAAATTGCTGTGTACTCCGATGAAACGCGCCCTCTTTTACAAGGTGCGCGTTTGACTGCTTGGGAATTGAGCCAGAGCGGTATTCCGGTAACCAGTATCTGTGACAATATGGCAGGTGTGGTGATGGCACAAGGCAAAGTGCAGGCAGTGACTGTAGGTGCAGACCGCATCGCCTCCAATGGGGATACGGCCAACAAAATCGGCACTTACACAGTGGCTATCCTGGCAAAAGAACATCATATACCGTTTTATGTGGCGGCCCCGCTGTCTACTGTGGATTTTGCCATCGACAATGGTATGCAAATTCCGATAGAAGAACGCAGCGAAGAAGAAATTCGCCGGTTTAACGGCCGTCAGACAGTGCCTGATGAGGCAAATGTGTTCAATCCGGCATTTGATGTAACACCGGAACGATATATTACTGCAATCATTACAGAAAAAGGTGTGGCTTATCCGCCATTTCGTCAAAATCTGGCGGCGCTGCGAGATGGCACACCAACTACCGGCACAGCGGTATATGATTTGCAGTGTCAGGTAGTAAACGCAGCTAAGAAAATGGCTAGGGACGGGTTGTCCAGCGGCAGCTTTGGCAATGTCAGTGCTGTAAGCCGGGCTCATGATTTACTGGCAATTACTCCATCCGGTGTGCTGTACGATACCATGCAGCCGGAGGATATTTGTATTGTACATTTGGATGGCAGCGCAGTG
>JAGARS010000241.1 GCA_017622155.1 Peptococcaceae bacterium | reverse complement strand
ATAGTTTCTTGTATTCCTAAAACATCCATATCGAGCTCGATAATTTTACTTGCATCGCATCGTAACAATCGCATAAGAAATACATAACCCGCACACATACACAAAATAAACGGCGTAACTGTCAACATATACTCCACATTCGTCCAAAGTGACCCCATATACCCTTCTACTAAAGAACCATAAATCAATGGAGACTTAATAAAAGGGAAAGTAAAACTGGCACAAACCATCGAAAACAATGCACCTATATAAACATGCAATACATAGCGATCTCCTGCTTCATATCCGACCGCCTTAAAAATTCGACCGTAAATTGGAAACAGAAACATCGCCACTATAACATTTGTAATAAAAAATGCCAACACATACGGACCAAAGATTAACAAAAATGTTAACGCCCATGGCTTTCCTTGAGCCCATTTCATCGTCATAATTTTCTTAATTAGATAATTATCTATCTCTGCATCAACAAGGGCACCAATAATCAAACCTGTAACAATTATCATTACTAACGTTGTCGAACCAAATGACATTGAAACAACTTTGTTCAAATCGCCGTAAGAAGTTGTGCTTAAAGCAAATAACGCTAATAGCGAAGACCACGAGGTACATTTAGAATCCCATGCCCATGCTATAATTAAGCCAATCAAAATCCCGATAATTTCCATTCCTTGAACAGTTAATACACTAATAGGCGGAATAAAACGAAATCCAAACATAAAAGCCACCACTATAATAAGTTTCAGATAAAAGTTTCCATCTTTTTTTATTATCTCCATGTGAATATCGCTCCTTTATTTTTCTAAAGATAATTATAAATCACTTTTCGGTTCCATACTAATAAACTAAAAGTTTATTTATCACAAAACTTCTTTGTGAAACTTACTTATTCAATGCAAAAACCTCCTGCCCGATTCGGACAGGAGGTCTTTATTACCCATGATATTTTCAATTAACCTTGCATTGCTTTCAGCTGACGTTTGGTTACATCTTTCGGGCAGATTTCTCTGAAGATGATTGCGTCTAACGGCTGTGTGTAATGCTGTTCTTCTTCAGGCAGCTGAGGAGTTGCCATGAAGTACAAATCTTTTGCGATTTCACGCAGTGTACCTTCCATATATGCTGCATTCAGGCCTTTTTCTTTTGCGGATGGACGCAGGTTTTCTCTGTTTTCCACAGTAATGCCTGTAGCAAATTCCTGCAGTGCATTCAGATTGTCTACATTGTAAATTAAGCCTTTTACCAGTGCTACAAAAGCCATGTTCAGCGGATATGGCAGGGCATCTATATAATGCAGTTCCAGACCATTTTCTGTACCTCTTACTTCTGTCAGCATCATACCCAGTGCTGCGATAGCATGGTCTTCTGTAACAGTTACATTTTCATAAGCTTCTTCGTTAGATTTATCGCAAGCTGCAATAGCACCGTTTTCTTCGATAGCAACAGCAGGGGCATTGCCGGTAATGTTTGCATACTGTGCATATTTAAAGCTGTGAGAACTCATTACGTTTTCTACTTTTGCCAGTGCAGTTTCCATACGGTCGTCCATATCCAGACCTGCCACAAAACCTGCATAGTCTTCACCGTCTACTACCGGAATATTATCCAGCAGAGCTGCAAATACAGGAGCCAATGTGTGTACTACACGATATTTCTTTTCAAAGTCGTCATTGTGTGCATAATCCAGTTTGACAACTGTTTTCGCACGGCCTTTTAAAGTCTGTAAAGCAGCGGCATCATCTTTCAGTGCTTCTGCCAGCAGTTTTGCTTTTACCATTGGCACGGTTTCGATTTCGCTTGCTTTGCTTACAGGCTGATAACCGATAGACAGCATCAGCTGATTTCTAGCTTCCAGTTCACTGCCCAGTTCCTGCAGAAAATCCAGATATGCTTTGTCAATTACTTTCAGGCTATCTGTTTTCGCATGATGGAATTCAATCTGACCGCCGGCACCTAACAGTACTGTCACATCACCTTTCTGTGCACCGATGAGGAAATCTTCTTCGTACAGACCTTCCCACTCACCGCGAGTCAGGTATTCCAGCAGGCTTTCAATGCCCTGTTCGCCATCAAATGGCACAGCTTTCATGTCTGCACGGTTTACCAGGATATGGCCAAAGCTTACACCAATTTTAAATTCTTCGTGTACAACTTCATTTTTTCTTAAAGTTGCTACAATCTGTTCTTTAATTCTCATGGTTTGCAACGCTCCATTTCAAAAAATTCATATCTAATTAAACTCATACTTAACAGTATATCACGGAACCGTTAGAAACTCTATAGTTTAATGATTATAAAAAATTATTTTTGTGAAAAACATTCTGTATATATCGGTTTTATAAAATCAGTTTTCCTTGTTTTCTTATTTCTCTTCATCAATCATATCAATCAAGGCCTGATAATCCTGCTGGAGCTGATAATATTCTTCTGCAATATTCATAGCTGCCAGCACTGCTACATCTCTATAATCCAGTTTTGGCTGATGGTCCCCTACTTTGTGCATCATAGCATCTACATGTGCAGCAATCGCCAACAGCTTCTGCCGCTCCTCCAAAGAAGTCCGAAAGGTATATTTCTGCCCATACAGTTCAACATTCAGTTTTTGTTTTTCCTGCTGCAGTTCATGCATATTATGCCACCTCCCATGGATATACGCCTGTAAATATCGTTTCCGCAGGGCCTGTCATAAACAAATGGTTGCCTTCTTCATCCCAGCGAATACGCAAGTCGCCGCCGTCTAAGTGCACCAGCACGTCACGACCGGTTTTCCCATTTAATACGCAAGCTACCGCTGTAGCACAGCTTCCGGTTCCGCAAGCCATGGTTACGGCTGCTCCCCGTTCCCATACGCGCATTCTGACTTCATTTTCGTTGTACACCTGCACATATTCTACATTGGTTTTGCGTGGGAAATAACTGCTTGTTTCCATACGAGGCCCCCAGTATTCAATCGGAAACGCAGATAAGTCTTCAATAAATGTAACACAGTGTGGATTCCCCATCCCTACCGCCGTTACAATAAACTCCTTGTCCTCCACGGAAATCGGTACAGATATTGCCTGACCTTCTCCAATCATCGGCACACCGGCACAATCCAGAATCGGCTCACCCATATCTACCTCTACCCCTGTCACGATACCGGCTTCATTCAGTATCATGCGAGGCACCAGCACACCTGCCAGAGTCTCTACTGTCATTGATTCTTTTCTCACAATATTCTGTTCATATACAAATCGAGCAAAACAGCGAATTCCATTGCCACACATTTCTGCCT
>JAGARS010000240.1 GCA_017622155.1 Peptococcaceae bacterium | reverse complement strand
TATGGCTGTCGGGATATTTCCGGAAGAAATTATGTGCTGCGTGATGCAGAACGAATAAAATACTTCCTGCTTGACTTTCTTTGTGGCTTGTGCTATGCTACAATACAGTTGAATAAACCTATCATCTGCGATGGGGAGGAGTACAATATCGAAATGCTTTAGAGAGGAAAACCACGGCTGGAAGTTTTCTGCAGGCAGTATTGGAAGGTAGCCCCTGAGATATTATGCTGAACGATATAGAATCATATTTAGTAGGGATAATCGGGAACGCCCGTTATAGCGAATGAGTGCCTGATATATATTTGTATCAGGAATTAAGGTGGTAACACGGAATTTACGCTTTCGTCCTTTCTTTTAGGGCGAAAGCGTTTTTTATATTGCCTTGGCTTGCTAAATTTCCACATTACAGCGTTGTTTTTCATTTTCTTCGCCTTGCGTACAATTGGTACGTGTCGCTCATAAAATGAAAAGCCGCCTTGTACTGTGAAAATTTATCTAAGCCATTTGTTGCATGATTAACAAATTGTCAATGAAAAATCTAAAATATAAAGGAGACAACCACAATGGATGAAAGTAAAAACTTATCAAAAGTGTATGATCCAAAACAGGTAGAAGAACATTGGTATTCTATCTGGGAAGAAAACAAATACTTTGCAGGTCGTATGGATGAAGGGAAAGAAAACTTCTCTATCGTTATGCCGCCTCCAAATGTAACCGGGAAACTGCACATGGGTCATGCCATGGACAACACCATGCAGGATATTCTGGTGCGTTATAAACGCCTGTGCGGGTTCAATACTTTATGGGTACCGGGTACCGACCATGCCGGGATTGCTACGCAGGCAAAAGTAGAAGCACAGCTGAAAGAAGAAGGCACCAACCGTTTCGAAGTAGGCCGTGAAGAATTTCTGCGCCGCACCTGGGCATGGAAAGAAGAATACGGCAATACCATCACCACACAGCTGCGCAAACTGGGTAGCTCCTGTGACTGGGACCGTGAACGCTTTACTATGGATGAAGGCTGCTCCAAAGCAGTACGCGAAGCATTTGTACGTCTGTACGACAAAGGCTTGATTTACCAGGGCAACTATATTGTTAACTGGTGTCCGCACTGCCAGACCACTATTTCCGATATTGAAGTAGACCATGTAGACCAGGAAGGCAAAATCTATTACTTCCGTTATCCTACCGAAGACGGCACTGACAGTATTGAAATTGCTACCACTCGTCCGGAAACCATGATGGGCGATACTGCAGTAGCGGTTCATCCGGAAGACGAACGCTATAAACACTTAATCGGTAAAAATCTGGTACTGCCTGTTGTAAACCGTATCATTCCGGTTGTTGCAGACGAATATGTTGAAAAAGACTTTGGTACCGGTGCTGTGAAAATTACACCGGCACACGACCCGAACGACTTTGAAGTAGGGAGCCGTCACAACCTGCCACAGGTATTTGTTATCGACAAACAGGGCAAAATGAACAACAATGCCGGTAAATACGCAGGTCTGGATCGTTATGAATGCCGCAAACAGCTGGTAGAAGACTTGACCGCTGAAGGCGTACTGACAAAAATCGAAGACCACAACAATTCCGTAGGGCATTGCTATAGATGTAATACCGTTATTGAACCGTTGGTAAGCAAACAGTGGTTTGTAAAAATGGAACCGCTGGCAAAACCGGCTATCGAAGCAGCACATACTGGTGCGGTAAACTTTGTACCGGAACGTTTCACCAAAATTTATCTGGGATGGCTGGAAAATATCCGTGACTGGTGTATTTCCCGTCAGCTGTGGTGGGGTCATCGTATCCCGGTATGGTACTGTCAGGATTGCGGTGAAGTAATGTGCAGCACCACAGATATTGATACTTGTACCAAATGCGGCTCCAAAAATGTAGAGCAGGATCCGGACGTACTGGATACCTGGTTTAGCTCCGGGCTGTGGCCATTCAGCACAATGGGCTGGCCGGAACAGACAAAAGAATTGGAAGCATTCTACCCTACCAGCGTACTGGTAACAGGCCGTGATATCATCTTTTTCTGGGTAGCCAGAATGCTGTTTGACGCATTAGAATTTACAGGCCAGAGTCCATTCCACGATGTACTGATTCACGGACTGGTATTAGACAGCCAGGGCCGTAAAATGAGTAAATCTCTGGGCAACGGTATTGACCCTCTGCAGGTAATCGAAGAATATGGTGCAGATACCCTGCGCTTTATGCTGATCACCGGTAATACACCGGGTAACGACTTGCGCTTCCAGAACGAACGTTTAGAAGCATCCCGCAACTTTGCCAATAAGATCTGGAATGCGACCCGTTTTGTACTGATGAATCTCGAAGATTATGCACCGGTAGCAGAAGACGAACTGGCATATACCATGGCAGACAAATGGATTATCAGCCGATTCAATTCCGTAGCCAAAGATGTTACCTCGCGTATGGAAAGCTACGACCTGGGCGGCGCTGCCAACGCACTGTACGAATTTATCTGGGATGAATTCTGCGACTGGTATATTGAAATGGTGAAACCTCGTCTGTACGGCAAAGAAACCGAAGCGAGCCGTCGCACCGCACAGCATGTCATCGCGACTGTACTGCGTGACACGATGATTCTCTTGCATCCGTTCATGCCGTTCATCACCGAAGAAATTTGGCAGCATCTGCCGCATGAAGGGGAAACCATCATGCTGACCCAGTGGCCGGTGGCAAACGATGCTCTGATTTCCGAAGAAACCGAAGCACAGATGAATGTAATGATGAATGTCATTCGTGCTATTCGCAATATGCGCAGCGAAATGAATGTGCCTCTGGGCAAAAAAGCTGATTGCATCATTGCTGCCAACAAAGATGAATTGCTCTCTGTACTGAACGAGGCTGCGCCATATATCATCAACCTGGCTACTCTGGAAACACTGGATGTACAGCTGATACTGGCTGAAAAACCGGAACAGTCTGTAACTGCAGTAGTAGACGGTATCGAAATCTTCCTGCCATTAAAAGGCCTGATTGATATGGACAAAGAAATTGCCCGTCTGGAAAAAGAAGTAGAAAAAGTGAACAAAGAAATCGAACGTTTAGAAAAGAAACTGAATAACGAAGGGTTTGTGGCAAAAGCACCGGCAGAAGTAATCGCGGGTGAAAAAGAAAAACTGGCTAAATATCAGGACAGCAAACAGGCTCTGGTAGAACGTCTGGAAAGCTACAAAAAATAATATTGTAATTATGGCCGACAATATCCTTTATACGATATTGTCGGTTATTTCTTTTCTATATGTTTTTCAGTTGAATATGCTATAATAAAGCAAACAACATAAATTGGAGGTTATGTGATGAGTTTTATGGAAGTATTTACACCTGCATTCTGGGTGCTGATTGGTTTGGCAATGCTGGTAAGTGCAATGGGTTTTTACAAATTTATTTATTTTATTTCCCTTGGATATGGATTTTCTATTGCGGTGATTGGTGTGGCTCTGATTGTGTTGTTCAATGATGTGATGAGTCCGGTATTGTTTATTATGTGTGTGCTGTTTATTGTTTATGGCTGTCGTTTGGGCGGTTATTTGGCTATGCGCGAATTTCGCAATGCATCGTATCGACAGCATATGAAGACAGAAATCAAGGACGGCAAGACTATGCCGTTTTTTGTGAAGGTGTGTATCTGGGTGTCCTGTGCACTGCTATATGTGCTGGAGGTATCTCCGGTATTTTTCCGTTTGCAGAATGGCGGGTCTGTAGATCTGGTGACTGTTATCGGTGCAGTTGTAATGGCTTGCGGTATTCTTTTGGAGTCTATGAGTGACCATCAGAAAAGCGCAGCTAAGAAAGTAAATCCGAAACGATTCTGTGATACAGGGCTGTTTCGGATTGTGCGCTGTCCGAATTATCTAGGTGAAATTTTATTCTGGACAGGGGTGCTCATTAGCGGTATTACTACCTTAAACGGTGTATGGCAGTGGGGCGCAGCAATCGCAGGCTGGGTGTGCATTGTGTATATTATGTTTGGCGGTGCCCGTCGTCTGGAAATTCGTCAGAACAAAAATTACGGCGCCGATCCGGAATATCAGGCGTATGTACAGTCTACACCGATTATTCTGCCGTTTGTGCCGTTGTACAGTGTAGAAAAATATACATTTTTGAAAGGGTAAATGCAGTTTTATTTTCATTCATAAGGGGGACTATGTATGATTTACAAACAGTTTCAGGATTTAAAACTGTCTGCACTGGGTATGGGAGCAATGCGTCTGCCAGTACTGGATGGAGACAACAGCAAAATTGACGAGGCGGCTGTGGCCGAAATGGTGGCTTATGCTATGGAGCAGGGCATAAACTATTATGATACAGCATATATGTATCATGACGGTCAGAGCGAAATTGTAATGGGTAAAGTGCTAAACAAATATCCGCGAGAAAATTATTATATCGCAACAAAATTCCCGGGGTATGACAAGACAAATATGGAGCATGTTGCTGAAATTTTTGAGAACCAGCTTGAAAAAACAGGCATGGAGTATTTTGATTTCTATTTGTTCCACAATGTCAATGAAACCAATATTGATGCCTATCTGGATCCGCAGTATGGCATTTATGAATATCTGATAGAGCAGAAAAAGAACGGTCGTATCAGACATTTGGGGTTCTCCACCCATGGGGATATGCCGGTGATGAAACGCTTCCTAGAAGCTTACGGCAAGGATATGGAGTTTTGCCAGATTCAGCTCAATTA
>JAGARS010000239.1 GCA_017622155.1 Peptococcaceae bacterium | reverse complement strand
CAAGTTCCACTTCTTTGATATCATTGAAACGTTCAAAGCCCAGACCACATTCATACCCAGTCGCTACTTCTTTTACGTCATCTTTGAAACGTTTCAAAGAGCCCAGGTTGCCATCATGGATAACAACACCGTCACGTACAACACGTACACGGGCATTGCGGGTGATTTTCCCTTCTGTTACATAGCACCCTGCTACCAGACCTACTTTTGGCACTTTGAATGTGCTGCGTACTTCTGCCTGACCCAGTTCCACTTCTTTGATATCCGGATCCAGCATACCGGATAATGCCGCTTTTACATCCTCGATTGCTTCATAGATAACACGATACGTGTTGATCTGGATAGATTCTTTTTCCGCCATTTTTCTTGCACCAACATCGGGACGTACATTAAAGCCAATAATCAATGCGTTGGATGCTGCTGCCAGCATAACGTCAGCTTCACGGATACCGCCTACAGCTGTGCGGATGATATTTACACGTACTTCATCGTTGCCCAGTTTCTCTAAGGACTGACGAATTGCTTCGATAGAACCCTGAACGTCTGCTTTCAGGATAATATTTAATTCTTTGATATCCCCTTCTTTAATCTGTGCAAACAGATCTTCCAGAGATACTTTTGTATTGCGGGAGATTTCCTGCAGATGTTTTTCTTTCTGGCGTTTATCAGCTACCTGTTTTGCCAGTTTTTCATTATCAACTGCAATATAGTCATCCCCTGCTTCCGGCACTTCATTCAGACCCAGAATTTCTACCGGTGTAGATGGACCTGCCACTTTCACTGCCTGCCCTTTATAGTCGAACATTGCACGAATTCTACCCTGGGTAGTACCAACAATCAGGAAATCCCCTACATGCAGAGTCCCTGCCTGCACCAGCAGTGTTGCTACGGCACCGCGGCCTTTATCCAGTTTGGATTCGATAACTTTCCCTTTTGCATTACGGTTTGGATTTGCTTTCAGTTCCGCTACTTCAGCTACCAGCAGAATCATTTCCAGCAATTCTTCAATCCCCATACCTTTTTTCGCGGATACAGGCACCATAATGGTGTCGCCGCCCCATTCTTCAGAAATCAAGCCATAATTGGTCAGTTCCTGTTTGATACGGTCAGGGTCTGCTTCCGGTTTGTCAATTTTGTTAATTGCTACGATAATTGGCACACCTGCTGCTTTTGCATGGTCAATTGCTTCGATGGTCTGCGGCATTACACCGTCGTCGGCAGCAACTACCAGAATCGCAATATCTGTTACCTGTGCACCACGGGCACGCATCGCTGTAAACGCTTCGTGACCTGGAGTATCCAGGAAGGTAATTTTCTGTCCGCTGATTTCTACCTGATAAGCACCGATATGCTGTGTGATACCGCCGGCTTCGGTAGAGGTAACATGGGTAGAACGAATTTTGTCCAACAGGGATGTTTTACCATGGTCAACATGACCCATAATGGTAACAACCGGTGGACGATGCTGCAGATCTTCCGGTTTGTCTTCGATATCGGTAAATAATTCTTCTTCTTTAGAAATTTTTACTTCTACAGTAGCACCGAATTCTTCTGCAATAATGGTAGCAGTATCTACATCCAGCTCCTGATTGATGGTAGCCATTACGCCCATACCCATCAATTTCATGATAACATCAGTAGCTTTTTTACCCATCTGATGAGCCAGATCCTGTACAGTGATGGTATCTTCCAGCACAACATGATGTTTTACTTCTGCAAATTCTCTTGGCGGCTCTTTCGGCATATTTTTATTATTTTTGCCTTTTCCACCTTTATTTTTGTTAAATTTGCTGCTGTTGCTCTGGAATCCGCTGTTTTCAGAACGTTTTTTGCTTACCGGTTCCGGTTTGGACTGTACTGTATCATTATTGGTCCATTCCTGATAACGTTCTTCTACCGCATCTTTAGAGAAATGTTCATTGGTTACTTTCGCGTTTGGATTAGATTTTGCAATCGGTGTACGCACCGGTGCAGAAGGCACTGCACGATTTGCATTGACACCTACTCTGCGATTTGTCACAGTATCCTGCTGCTGGCCGCCTTTGCCAAAACCGCCATCACGATTATCACGATTACCGCGGTCATTACGGTCTTTGTTATAGCCATCTTTGCCGCCACGGTTGTCACGATTAAAATTACGATTGTCATTATTTCTGTCTTTGTTATAACCGCCGCGATTGTCCTGGCCATCACGTTTCTGGCCTTTGAAATCACCTTTTCCGTCTCTGTTGTAACCGCCTTCGCGATTTGGACGATCATTTCTGTTCTCATTGTTTCTGTCGTTGTTTCTTTCCTTGTTATAGCCGCCTTCACGGTTCGGACGGTTGTTATCACGGTTGAAATCACGATTGCTGTTACGGTTATCATTATTTCTGTCATTGTTTCTATCTTTGTTATAACCGCCTTCGCGTCTGTTATCGTTTTTATCCTGTACAAAAGGTTTGGCCTGGTTGCCCTGTGGACGCTGCCCGTTTTTCTGCTGCATATCTCTATTCCCGTGCTCTCTATCTTTATTATGATTATCTTTGTTAAAATTCTGGTTTCTATTCTGTCCGTTAAATTCTTTGTTGAATTCTTTTTTACCAGAATCATTTTTATTAAAATCGTTTCTTGGTTTTTTTTGATCCTGCAGTCTTTGTTCTGGTGCCTTCTGTTCGGAAGATTTTTGTTCAGGTTTATCAGCAGGCTTTTTCTCAACAGGTTTTTCTACTTTCTTTTCCGGTTTCTGAAAAGCCTGTTTTACTTTAGCAGTATCTTCTTCGCTCACAGAGCTCATATGATTTTTCACTTCTACATTCATGCCTTTCAGCTTTTCAATTACAAGCTTGCTGTCGACATTCAATTCTTTTGCGATTTCATAAACTCGCGCTTTGCTCATCAAACCACCCGTCTTTCCATCGGCCCATCGGTCGATTATAGTTGATCATCATTTCGTATTACAATTTTATTATTCCGCTATCTTTTTTCGTACTGCATCGGCCATGCCCTGATCCATAATACCGATAACTGCCTTTGGCGAATTCCCGATTGCCCAGCCCAAATCAATTTTTTCGATATCTACAGTTACCAGAGGTACATTGTAAAATTCAGCCTGACGCTTCCAGAATATCATTCTGTTCTCAGAAATCTCTTCTGATACCACGATCAGTACGATTTTTTGCTTTTTCAGAAAATTTTCCACCGCAGCTTCGCCCGCTGCCAGTTTTCCTGCTTTCTGCGCAAACCCCAACATGGTTAAAATCCCTTGTTTGTTCATGTCAGCTGTTCCTTTAACGATTCATATATTTCCTGTGAAATAGCCGTTTCCAGACTACGTTCCAGCCGTTTACTTTTAATTACTTTATTCAGGCACTCCAGGTTTGGACAAATATAAGCACCTCTGCCCGGTTTTTTTCCTGTCAAGTCAACAGAAATTTCGCCCTCCGGAGAGCGCACAATCCGCACCAGATCCCGCTTATCTTTCTTTTCCTGGCATGCCATACAAGTTCTCTGCGGCATCCTTTTCGGCATAATTAGTCCTCCAGATAGTCTTCTTCGTATACATCGTATACATCATTCTGACCATAATCAATACCGGCTTCCTGTGCCTGTGTTTCGCTCTTGATATCAATTTTCCAACCGGTCAGTTTCGCTGCCAGACGCGCATTCTGTCCTTCTTTCCCAATAGCTAAAGACAGCTGGTAATCCGGCACAATAACACGTGCTTTCTTTTCTTCTTCATTAATCTGTACATCTACTACTTTTGCCGGACTCAATGCACTGGCAATGTACAGCGCAGGATCTTCATCCCATTTTACAATATCAATTTTTTCGCCGCGCAGTTCATCTACAATAGCCTGTACACGAGAGCCTTTTGCACCGATACATGCACCAATGCAATCTACATTTTCATCATGAGAATATACACTCAGCTTAGAACGAGAACCAGCTTCTCTGGCAACAGATTTGATTTCTACTACACCTTCCTGAATTTCAGGCACTTCCAGTTCAAACAGACGTTTCAACAGCCCTGGATGTGTACGAGACACCATAATCTGCGGCCCTTTTGCAGATTTACGCACTTCTACAACATAAGTTTTTACACGATCAAACATTTCATATTCTTCACCCGGAATCTGTTCACCAGGCCCCAGCACTGCTTCAATTTTCCCTAAATCGATATAACAGTTGCGATTTTCAATACGCTGAATTGTACCGGTAACAATATCGCTTTCTCTATCGGAGAATTCGCTGTAAATCATGCCTCTTTCTGCTTCACGCAGACGCTGCACCACTACCTGTTTTGCTGTCTGCGCAGCAATACGGCCAAAATTTCTAGGAGTTACTTCTTCAGTAACAATATCGCCAATTTCATAAGAAGGCAGTAATTTCTGGGCATCTTCCAAAGAGATTTCGGTTTTATCATTTTCCACAACTTCTACTACGTTGTAAATTGTGTATACATGAAAATCACCAGTTACCTGATCAACAGATACCTGTACATTCTGTGTAGAACCAAAATTCTTTTTATACGCAGAAATCAGTGCCGCTTCCACGGCCTCCATAATCACTTCCGGTGCAATACCCTTTTCTTTCCCCAGGTCATGTAACGCCTGTAATAATTCATTACTCACTTTTCCTATTCCTCCTAATTAAAACTCCCAAACCAGATTCGCCTTGCTCACTTTTTCTCTTGGAATTTGAATGATTGTACCATCTACATCCACTGTAACAATTTCTTCTGTGGTTTCTCCCAAAATTCCAATAAACTGTTTTCGGCCATCTACTTCACTAAATGTTTTTACCTGTACCTTTTCCCCCTGAAAACGAACAAAATCTTTTGTACGTTTTAACGGACGTTCAATCCCAGGAGAAGAAACTTCCAACCGATATGCCTGTGTGATTGGATCTTCTACTTCAAGCAAATCACTCAACGCACGACTGATTAACTCGCAGTCATCAAGATCTATACCGGTTTCACTGTCTTTATCCAGAAACAGACGCAGATACCATTCGGCACCCTCTTTTACATACTCTACTTCAATCAGCTCCATGCCATTTTCCACTACCAGGGGTTCAGCCATCTGCCAGATTTTATCTTCGATTTTTCCCATCTGTCTCACCTCCACTCCAACTTAACTTATACTAAAAAACATCGTTTTATTACCTTTAACTCTGCTCATTTCTGTCTTAAAAAGCAACGGATAAACAAGAAAGAGTGGGATATCCCACTCTTTCGGCAACATTTTCTTCGGTTATTTTTATCTTATCATATATTTTTCCATAACGCAAGGAGAATTTCAGGAAATCCCGCATTATTCCCGCAATTTTATTGCTTTCATCAGTTTTTCCAACGCTTTCTTTTCAATACGGCTTACATATGAACGCGATACCCCAAGCTGTTCGCCTACCTCTTTTTGGGTCAGGGCTTCAACACCTGCAAGCCCATATCGCATCGTTATCACAGTTTGTTCTCTCTCTGTCAAACAATGCATATGCCGCAGCAAATTTAAGTACTCGCAATTCTGTTCTACCTCTTCTGCTACCATATCACCCTCTGTGCCAAGCACATCTCGCAAACTAATCTGATTGCCCTCTGCGTCCGTACCAATCGGTTCATTAAGCGATATTTCACATTTGTGTTTACGCTGCGCTCTGATATGCATTAGAATCTCGTTCTCTACACATCGGGCGGCGTAAGTTCCAAGCTTTGCTTTTTTGTCCGGATTAAACGTATTGATTGCTTTAATCAAGCCAATTGTGCCTATCGAAATCAAGTCTTCCTGATCTTCCGCCACATTGTCAAACTTCTTTGCAATGTGTGCTACCAAACGAAGATTGTGCTGAATAAGTATCTCTTTTGCCTCAGCATCACCTTGCTGCAGACGTTTTATCCATTCTTCTTCGTCCGCTTCTTCCAACGGCTGCGGAAAGGCATTTTGACTGATATAGCCTGTCAAAAATACCAGCTGTTTCACCAGTTCTAATAGCAAAATATTTCCCTCCTGTTTATTTGCTATTTTCACTGTATGAATAAACACTGTCCTATTATGCCGTTTATTTCTTGATACTGTCTAACACTTTTTTATATGGAGCAATCATGCCTTCATTCATTTTATTTCCCATTTTGCCTTTAAGTTTTGGATTGGAAAGCAGCGCACCCACCAAGTACATTTTTATTACCATACCTTTTTTCTTTTGCGGGAAATCATACTGACCATGCGCTTTATAAAATTTATGGTCCGCTTTCATCATACCTTGCATCAAGTAAATCAGGTCCCGAAATATTTTCATCCCGCCGACGCCATAAAAATTCTGCGGCTGTGCATATTTTTGTGTGAGCGCATATTGCAATTTGGCTGCCATAGCATCAATTTCTTGATTCGGGTTGTACTCATCGGTTGCTACACCGGCTAAGAAACTGCCGCCCACTTCACTGCGTGCCTCTACAATCATCTGCAAATTATACTCTTCGCTGTAATTTCCACTGATCAAATAGCCTACCGGCATACCCATTGTAACTGTACGATGCCCATTACAGAACTCACGATCATTATACTGCTTAAACACAGACCCCATAGAATGATCTTTAATACGAAATGCAAACACCATAGCATCCGCTGTTTGAATATGATTGCGCAGAAACGCATCAAACCCATCTGTATAAATACATTTTCCCGATACTGCACAATTAAAGCACCCTAAACATCCGCCTTTTATCGGATATTCACGAATATTGACCACACGGCTGGATATCCCTAATTTGCTCTGAAAACGAGCTATCATATTTCTTAACTGCGTGTTATCTTCCTCACAGTCAGTAATAATCACCACATCTCCGGGCTGTTTTAGCTGCACTGACTCTGCAGGCACTTCTACCGGCACACAATTCGCCGCTTTCGCCGGTGCAGGAAATGGCTCATACACATCCTCCGCCACACACCATGTCACATACTGCAGAAAATCGCCCGCTTCTTTTTGTCCCTGTTCTGTCAGCAGGTCGTCCATATCAGCAGACAACCCGCGAATATATTTAAGGCCCATATCCTGACAATTATCCTGTATATAACGATGCGCTGTCACATCATAAAAATGTTTGGATGTAGTAATCTGAGTAGCATACTTGCCGCGCAAATCTATACCAGACGCTTTTAAAAGCTCTATAAAACGATGCAGCTGGCTAGGCGCAATAAATGTATATACCGGAT